>NZ_SOFK01000031.1:0-141933 GCF_004402675.1 Cryobacterium sp. MDB2-A-1
AGTGGGCAGATCTCATGGCCACCAGCGGGCAGTTCTACTGGCCGTCAGCGGGCAGTTCCATGGCCGCCTATGGGCAGCTTGTCATGGCCGCCGACAGAGCGACGAGCTAGCGGCCGGCGTGAGCTATTAAGTGCCGACGCGGAGTATGGCGTAAAGGACGTCATAGCGACGTCGGGCGAGGGAGACGAGGGCGTGGTTGTGTTATTGCCTTGGGCGACCTTGCGATGGTCGTAGGTCCGTCAGACCGGATCTCGATGCGCGGTGAGCGCAGAGAAAAACAAGGCCCATTTGAGGATCCTCTTTTCGACGGGATGGGTGATAGCCATGGATGGATGTACCGGAGAGCCGGGTTACTGGGGCGAGTCCGGCGTAGGCGGCGAGTTGGATGGACCGCAAGCGTATGGCAGGGCCAGCCGTTTACGCGACGATGGCCCCATCCCGGGCGTCGGTCTTCGCTTCAGCAGTGTGGAGGTCCGCGATCCGGCATATGGTGAAGCCCGCCCGAACCCACGAGCACTTTGTCGGCCTGCGCGACACCGATCGGCAACGCGCCGATCGTGGCTGGTCGGTCCATGGTGAACAGGATCTGGCCGTGTCTCTTCTGCCGCCCGACCGGGTCCCGCAGCTTGGCTTCCTCGTTGGGCACGGCCTTGGCGAAAAGGTGCCTGCCAGCCCGGTTGAGGGCGACCGCACTGTCATGAGTGCTCCCATCCCTGGCTTCGCTAGCCTGGAACCGCGGCATCAGGTCTTGGCATCCAAATGGCGAACGGTCTGGGACGAGTCCCGACCCAGCCCCTCTCAGCGATCACTTGATGCCAGTCAGGCCCGGTTACAACGCCCGCACAGGTCACGCCGATTGAGGCTGCGAAGAAGACTACGAAGAAAGTAACGGGGCATAAGTGCCATTTACGGATGCCGCTTTCGAAGCTCAAATTGAATTCGCGCCCATTTGACCGTTCGATTTTGTATTCGCGCTCTCCGTCCAGAGCCGCACCGACACGTAGAGATTTCTGCGCAACTCGGGTTCGCCCTTCGCTCTGTTTGCCGAGGATCGGCAACGCTTCACCTTAGACACGATTGGCGCGTTCCGGAATTGCCCGTTCAACTCGCTTCGAGCACCCCTACACGCCATTAAACGAGCGCGCCAGTAGAGGATCGTTCGGTTAACCACATGCGTGTGCGTGATACCAGCGCGAAACCCGCAGAGTCCCGACGAGCCATTGCTCTGGCACCTGTTCGAAACTAAGACTGAGGCACCGGGCACCTTTCTGCGTCTCACCTCACGTCAACTCCCGGGATAGCGCGTCACCGTCGACCAGCTGCCGAACACCATTGAGGAGCACAGACATCATGTATGAACTTTCAAGTCGCCGCCGAATGCTGCTGCGCAACATGGCTGTACTCACCGGGGTCGGGCTGGCTCTATCGCTCGGGATGGCGCCCGCGCAGGCCGCGATCACAGATCCTCCCACGGTCGTGAGTTTCACTTTTGATGATGGCAACGCAGACCAGATGGCCGCGCTGCCGATTTTCGACTCCGCCGGCATGAAGGGCACATTCTTCATCGCTACCGGTTGGATCGGCGCCCAAGATTACATGACCCAGGCTGACCTGGCCACTCTCAAGGCCGGAGGCCACGAGATCGGGGGACACACCGTCAGCCATCCCGACCTAACGCTCGTCCCAGCGGATGAGGTCACGAAACAGATCTGTCAGGGCAGGAATACCCTCGCCGGCTGGGGCTACCCCACCACGGACTTTGCCTACCCGTACGCGAGTCTGAACCCGGCCGTCTCCGCTGCTGTGCAAGCCTGCGGCTTCAATAGCGCCCGCAACCTCGGTGACACGTTCACGCGGTTTGGCGGTACTGCCGGTCTCTTCGCTGAGACGATACCGCCGCTGAATGCCTTCGAGACTCGTGCCCCCGACGAGATCGACTCAACGTGGACGCTCGCGGACCTGCAGAAGACTGTGACCGATGCGGAGACGGCGGGCGGTGGCTGGGTTCAGCTGACTCTGCACCACGTCTGCACCGGGGCATGTGACCCGCTGAATCTGACGATCACCCCGACGCTGCTCCAGCAATTCGTTGACTGGCTCAAACTCCGCGCCGCCACGAACAACACGACCGTCAAGACGGTCGCGCAGGTCATCGGCGGGGCTGTCAAGCCCCTCGTCACCTCGACCAACACTTTCCGCGCCGCTCCCGGCCCAGGCGAGAACGCTGTGCTCAACCCAAGCCTCGAGACGCCCGGAGCCGTTGGACAGACGCCGCAGTGCTGGCAGCCGGGTGGATTCGGTATCAGCACGAGGACGTTCAGTACCGTGACCGCCGCACACACAGGAACCGCCGCTGAACAACTGGTCGTGACAGGTCTGGTCACGGGAGACGCGAAGCTCGCACTCACGCAGGACCTCGGCACCTGTGCGCCGACGGCCACTCCCGGTCATACCTACTCGCTTCGGGCGTGGTACACCTCGACGGCCAACACGCAATTCGATGTTTACTACCGAAATGCCGTCGGTGGCTGGATCTATTGGACGTCTGGTCCTCAGTACTTGCCCTCGACGACATATACCCAGGTGGCTTGGGACACGCCCCCGGTCCCGGCAGGATCCACCGGGCTCAGCTTCGGGCTCAACCTTGTCTCGAATGGCACTCTGGTCACCGATGACTACGCCCTGTACGACACCGTTGGCGCACCGGCGACCGCCGTGACGTCTGCAATCCCCACCATTTCCGGAGTGCCTGGGGTCGGTCTGGTTCTCACGGCCCTTCCTGGCGTTTGGGCTCCGGCTACCGTCACCTTCGCATACCAGTGGTTCGTGGCTGGCGTTGCTGTCGCTGGAGCCACGACGGCAACGTACACGCCGGTACTGGGGGATGTCGGCAAGGCGGTGACCGTAACGATCACGGGCTCGCAGACGGGCCTGCCCTCGGTGGCAGCATCGAGCCCTGCGACTACCCCGGTTGCCCCGGCTGCCGCGGCCACCGTCGCACGGTTGTGGGGTCCTGACGCTTACGGAACCTCGGCGGCCGTGTCCGCGGGTTCATTTGCCGCGGGGGTTCCCGTGGCGTACGTAGCAACCGGAGAAACCTACCAGGACGCGCTGTCTGGTGCGCCTGCGGCGGGGGTGAACAAAGGGCCTGTCCTTCTCGTTCAACAGAACGGGATCCCGGGCGTGATCGCCGCGGAGCTGGCGCGACTCCGACCGGCTCGCATCGTCGTGCTCGGCGGAAACCTTGCCGTCTCGGACGGAGTGTTCGCGACCCTGTCAGGGCTTGCGCCGACGACCAGATTGTGGGGTCCTGACGCCTACGGCACGTCAGCCGCGGTATCGGCAGGTACGTTCGCCCCCGGCGTGCCGGTCGCCTACATCGCCACTGGGGACACCTACCAGGATGCCCTGTCGGGCGCGCCCGCGGCTGGCATAAACAAGGGGCCGGTCCTGCTGGTTCAACCGAACGGAATTCCAGGCGTGATCGCAACTGAGCTGGCCCGGCTTCGTCCCGCACGGATAATCATCTTGGGTGGAAACCTGGCCATTTCAGACGGTGTTGCGGCGGCGCTGGCAGGAATCGCACCGACGACCAGACTTTGGGGACCTGATGCGTACGGAACGTCAGCGGCCGTATCGGCCGGAACCTTTGCAACCGGGGTTCCGGTGGTGTACCTCGCAACTGGGGCCACCTACCAGGATGCTCTTTCGGGCGGGTCTGCAGCGGTCGTGAATGGCGGTCCAGTGCTCCTCGTCCAGCCGAACGGTATTCCCGCAGTGATCGGCGCCGAGCTAACGCGGTTGAAGCCAACGAAGATCGTGATCCTCGGTGGGAATCTGGCGATTTCCGATTCCGTCATGGCGCAGGCGCTATCGCTCGCAAAATAGGACGACCATTGTCCTGCAGCTGAACAGCAACATTTTTGATGCCCAGGCGGTATCACCGTCTGGGCATTCCTCGAAGAAAATGATTTCGACATCTGTTGGGAGAGGGGTTGCGAACGTGGGAAGTGTGACTTCATACACGACTGCGTCGGGAAAGAAATATCGCGTTCAGTACCGGAAGCCCGACCACAGCTCTACCACCAGACGTGGGTTCTCAACGAAGAAGGAAGCAACGCTGTTCCTCGCCTCGGTTGAAGTGTCGAAGAGTCGCGGCTCCTACGTAGATCCCACGCGCTCTCGGGTAACTGTGGCCGAGTGGATGGATCGCTGGCTCGCGACGCGTAGCGATCTCCGACCTTCCACCATCGATAGGGCCCAAGGCATAATCCGGCGCAATATCGCTCCCGACCTCGGGGGCATTCCCCTCGGCGACTTGGAACGGATGACCGTCCAGGAATGGGCCTCAAGGCTCTCTGAAACCCAAGCGCCTTGGTCCGTGCGCAAAATCGTCAATACGCTGGGGGGCGCGCTGCAGATGGCCGTCGACGATGGCCGGATCACTACGAATCCTGCCGCCCGCCTGAAGCTCCCCAAGGTTTCCAAAGTTTCCAAGACGTACTTGACTCACGAGCAGGTCCATGACCTCGAGGAAGCCGTCGAGGGTCGAGGCGTTGGATATGGACTCGTGGTCCTCGTGTTGAGCTATTGCGGCCTTCGCTGGGGCGAACTGGCCGGACTCACCGTTGCTGATGTTGATGTAAAGCGCGGCCGGCTCGAGGTGCGGCACACGATGATCGAGATCAACGGCTACCTCGAGGAATCCACGCCCAAAGACTATGAGGAGCGATCAATCCCGGTTCCCGCATTCATTCTCTTGAGACTGGAACAGGCAATCGCGGACCGGAAGCCAGGCGACCACGTCTTCGTCGGACAACGAGGCGGAGGTGTGCTCCGCAATCGCATCTTCCGCCGTGGCTTCCTGACTGCGGCAGCCGCGGAAATCGGCGTCCCGGGCCTGACTCCGCATGAGCTCCGTCATACATGCGCAAGCCTTGCTGTATCGGCCGGTGCCAACGTCAAAGCACTCCAAAGAATGCTGGGTCACGCCTCCGCGAAGGAGACTCTCGACACCTACGCGGACCTCTTTGATTCGGACCTCGACAGTGTTGCAGTCGCGCTGAATCAGGTGGCCGTGAAAGTAATTGAAGTCAAATCGAAGTCAAACGACGATCTTGAGAACCTCGGGACTGAGACAGATTAGCCGCTGGTCTGGACTTTTATTGGTGTGCCCCCAGGCAGATTCGAACTGCCGCCCCTGCCTCCGGAGGGCAGTGCTCTATCCCCTGAGCTATGGGGGCCAGGGAAAACACTAGGTTACCAGCATCCGGGAGGCCGGTGTTCCCATCGGCACCTTGCCCGGCGAATCGGCCAGGCCGGGCGATCTACTTCAGGTGGCCGAGGGCCGCGGAGACGAGGGACTCGGCGTCGCCGGGCTCCAGGAAGTTCGATGAGCTGATCGTGAGCCAGTACGTGTCGGTGAAGACCTGAGCCTCGCCGATGCCGTTGGTCACGGCGAAGAAGCCCTGGGCGGTCGGGGGAGTGCCATAGGTCGGGACGATCTTCGACGACGCGACGGCCTTGTCCTGCTGCTGCGTCATGAGCTGCGCGTTGGGCTGGGTGAGCGAGATTTCGATTGTGCCGTCGCTCGACTGGTTGAGCAGGCCGCACGTGAGTCCCTGGAAGGAGGCCGCGGTCTTGGCCGATGAGGATGTCGGCTTGTAGGAGGGGTCGGTGCCGTAGTTCGGGTTGAACGCGTAGACGTCGTCCAGGGTGAGCAGGTCGGTGCACGTCATCGCGACAGCGGTCCCTGCCGGGGTCGGCGTGGGCGTCGGTGTTGCCGTCGCGGCGGCCGATGCGCTCGCTGACGAGGAAGAACCCCCGGTCGCGGGGGCGCTCGCCGAACCGGAGGCCGAGGGCGCTGCATCCGCTGCGCAGCCGGACAAGCCGATGAGACTCAGCGCGCCGACGCAGAGGAAGACTCCGGCGCGCAAGCGCCGGGCGGACGGGGAGGCGGGCGAATCGAAGAGAGTCACGGGTTGACCTTACCAAGCGAGGTCCTCGAAACCGGGCCGGTAAGCTTGGTTTCCGTGACCCCCGCCGAGCTTTCCGAATCCCTGTTCGCCCTGATCCAGCAGTTGGGTGAGCGCCGACGCGCAGAAGGCATCGACACCGGTGGGCTCGACCTCGTCCTGGCCAACGCCGGCGACGTCACCCTCGAACGCCCGCGCAACCGCGACCACGGCGACTGGGCCTCGAGCATCGCGATGAAGATCGCCAAGCCGCTCGGCTACAAGCCGCGCGAGGTCGCCACCGAACTCGCGGCAGGGCTCGAGGCGCTGCCCGACGTCGCCTCCGTCGAAATCGCCGGCCCCGGCTTCATCAACATCCGCCTCGAAGCGGCATCCGCCGGCGCGCTCGCGAAGACCATCGTCGAAGCCGGCCCGGCATACGGCACCGGCCACCTCTACGACGGCATCAAGATCAACCTCGAGTTCGTCTCGGCCAACCCCACCGGCCCCATCCACATGGGCGGCGTGCGCTGGGCCGCGGTGGGCGACAGCCTCGCCCGGGTGCTTCAGGCGGAGGGCGCGGATGTCACGCGCGAGTACTACTTCAACGACCACGGTTCGCAGATCGACCGTTTCGCCCGCAGCGTCCTGGCCGCCTATCTCGGCGAGCACACCCCCGAGGACGGCTACGGCGGAGCGTACATCGGCGACATCGCCGACCAGGTCGTCGCGAAGTACGACGGAACAACCCCGATCGCCGACCTGCCCCGCGAGGAACAGCAGGAAACCTTCCGCTCGATCGGCGTCGACCTGATGTTCACCGAGATCAAGGAGAAGCTGCACGGCTTCGGCGTCGACTTCGACGTCTACTTCCACGAGGACTCGCTGCACGAGTCCGGCGCGGTCAACCGGGCCATCGAGCGCCTGCGCGGCCTCGGCCACATCTTCGAAGCGGATGGCGCCATCTGGCTCCGTACGACGACCTTCGGCGATGACCGTGACCGGGTCATCATCCGCTCGAACGGTGAACCGGCCTATATCTCCGGCGACCTCGGCTACTACCTCGACAAGCGCGAGCGCGGCTTCGACCAGAACCTGATCATGCTCGGTGCAGACCACCACGGCTACGTCGGCCGCATGATGGCCATGGTCGAGGCCTTCGGTGACGTCCCAGGGGTCAACCTGCAGATTCTGATCGGCCAGATGGTCAACCTGCTCAAGGACGGCGAACCGTTGCGGATGTCCAAGCGCGCCGGCACGATCGTGACCCTCGACGACCTCGTCGACGCCGTCGGTGTCGACGCCGGCCGCTACTCGCTCGTGCGCTCCTCGAGCGACACCGCGCTCGACATCGACCTCGACCTGCTCGGCAAGCACAGCAACGAGAACCCGGTCTTCTACGTGCAGTACGCCCACGCGCGCACCTGCTCCGTCGCCCGCAACGCCGCGGCAGCGGGCGTCGAACGCACCGACTTCGCCCCTGAGTTGCTCGTGCACGACAGCGAGTCCGCCCTTCTCGGCGTGCTCCAGGAATACCCGCGCATGGTCGCTCTCGCCGCCGAACTGCGCGAGCCGCATCGCATCGCCCGGTACATCGAAGAGGTTGCCGGCTACTACCACCGCTGGTACGACAACTGCCGGGTGATCCCGCTTGGCGACGAGCCCGTCACGGAACTGCACCGCACGCGCCTCTGGCTCAACGACGCGACCGGCCAGGTCATCCGCAACGGCCTCGGCCTCCTCGGCGTGGCTGCTCCCGAGCGGATGTGACCGTGGACCGCGACGCCGCAACGGGCAGGGGAGCCGCAACGCGCAGGCGCCGTGGCCTGAGCGGTTTCATTATCGCGACGATCGTGGTGCTCGCCCTCGTCGCCGCCTTCTTCATCGCCGATGCCGGCGTGCGCAACTACGCCGAGAACCGGGCGAAGGCCGAGATCGCGGCGCACCTGCCCGATTCGGTCACGGGCGATGTGTCCGTCTCGATCGGCGGCCTGTCCGTGATCGCGCAGTACCTGCTGGGGAGCTTCGACCGGGTCACCCTGGTCGCTCCCGCCCTCACGGTGAACGGCGTGCCGGCATCCGTTCACCTTGTCGCGACCGACGTGCCCGTCGACCAGGCCAAACAGGTCGGCGACGTGCGCGGAACGGTCGACCTCGACCAGGCGGCGCTCAACACCCTGCTCGCGGCGTCCCTGCCGAAGGGGGCGCCCGCAGCCAACCTCGTGCTCGGCGACGGCACCGTGCAGTACGAGGGCAGCGTGAGCGTCTTCGGCCTGGACATCGGCTACCAGGCCACCGCCACCCCGACCGCTGCGGCCGACTCTCTGCTCTTCACACCGAGCACTGCGACGATCACCACCGGGGCGGGCAGCCTCGATGCGACGGCAATCCTGTCGCTCGTGCTCGGCCAGCAGCCGGTCCGGGTGTGCGTGGCCGGGTATCTTCCCGAGGGCGTCAACCTCGCCGGAGTCGACGTCACACCGGGGCGGGCGCGCATTACGCTGGAGTCGAGCACCCTGATGCTCACTGCGCAGTCGCTGACCACCCTCGGCACCTGCTCCGCCGGCTGATTCGGCGCGCGCACCCCTTGCTCGCTAGAATCGGTGCAGGTTCGCTGTCATACCGGCGGAATCTTCACTGGCTTCAGGGACCAATCCGGGTTCGCTCGCCACTCAGTGAGACACCCACTCGACTTTCCCGTGAGGTTTTCACCCGTGGCCACCAACCCGCTCGCCCCCGACTGGCTCGTCCTGCCCGGAGACGCCAACGCGCTCTCGGCCGGCCTCTGGCCCGCGACCATGCACCGCGCGCCTGCCGGCGACCTCGTCATCGGCGGCGTCTCCGCGCCTGACCTGGCCGCCCGGTTCGGCACCCCGCTCTACGTCATCGACGAAGCGGATGCCCGCGCCCGCGCATCCGCCCTCCGTTCCGCCTTCGAGACCGAATTCTCCCGCATCGGCACCACGGTCAAGGTCTACTACGCCGGCAAGGCCTTCCTGTCGAGCGAGGTCGCCCGCTGGATGCTCGCCGAGGGACTCAACATCGACGTCTGCAGCGGCGGGGAACTCGCCGTCGCCCTCGCGGCCGGCGCGCCCGGCGCCCGCCTCGGCTTCCACGGCAACAACAAGTCCCTCGCCGAGATCGACGAGGCCTGTGCCACCGGCGTCGGCACGATCGTGATCGACTCGACCGTCGAGATCTCCCGCGTCGCCGCGGCAGCGGCCCGGCACGGCATCGTGCAGAACGTGCGGCTCAGGGTCAACAGCGGCGTGCACGCGCACACGCACGAGTTCCTCGCCACCGCGCACGAGGACCAGAAGTTCGGCATCACGCTCGAGGATGCCCCGCGCCTCGTCGCCCTGATCCGTGCGGAGCCGGCCCTGCGCTTCATCGGCCTGCACTGCCACATCGGTTCCCAGATCTTCGGAGCCGACGGGTTCGCAGAGTCCGCCTCCCGCCTGCTCGCCGTGCACGCCGCGCTCCTCGTCGGCGGGCCTGTTCCCGAGCTCAACCTCGGCGGCGGCTTCGGCATCGCGTACACCGACGCGGACACGCCCACCCCGATCCACGAACTCGCCGCCCGTCTGGCCGACATCGTCGCGGCAGAGTGTGCGGCGCGCGGCATCCCGGTGCCCATCGTCGCCTTCGAGCCCGGCCGCTCCATCATCGGCCCGGCGGGCATCACCCTGTACGAGGTCGGCACCACCAAGGCCGTCGACGTGTCGGGTGCGCCGCGGCTCTACGTGAGCATCGACGGCGGCATGAGCGACAACGCCCGGCCGGCGCTCTATGGCGCCGACTACTCTGTGCGGCTCGCGGGCCGCTCGAGCACCGCGGAACCCGTGCTCGTACGCGTCGCGGGCAAGCACTGCGAGAGCGGCGACATCGTCGTCGACGCCGACTACCTGCCCGGCGACGTCGGCCCCGGCGACCTCGTCGCCGTCGCCGCGACCGGTGCGTACTGCTACTCCCTCGCGAGTAACTACAACTACCTTGGCCGCCCGCCGGTCGTCGCCGTGCTGGACGGCGCCGCCCGGTTGCTCGTCCGCGGCGAGACGATCGCCGACCTGCTCTCCCGCGACACCGGGATCACCGCCGTCGTCGCGGCCCCCGCCGGCACCGATCAACCGAAGGAAGCCATCCGATGATCGAATACCGCAACCTGCGCGTCGCCCTCCTGGGCGGCGGCAACGTCGGCGCCCAGGTCGCCCGGCTGCTGCTCGAGCAGAGCGAGGAATTCGCCAACCGGGTCGGCGCCGGCCTCGAACTCGTCGGCATCCTCGTGCGCGACGTCAACGCCGAACGCACCGTCGACCTGCCGCACGAGCTCTTCACGACCGACGCCGAGTCCCTCATCCTCGGCGCGGACGTCGTCATCGAACTGCTCGGCGGCATCGAACCGGCCCGCAGCTACATCCTGATGGCGATGAACTCAGGGGCGGATGTCGTCACCGCGAACAAGGCTCTCCTCGCGACCCACGGGCCCGAACTCTTCGCTGTCGCAGACCAGGTCGGCGCCCAGCTCAACTACGAGGCCGCCGTCGCAGGCGCCATCCCGATCCTGCGGCCCTTGCGCGACAGCCTCGGCGGCGACCAGATCAACCGCATCCTCGGCATCGTCAACGGCACCACGAACTTCATCCTCGACCGGATGGACACCGATGGGGACAGCCTCGAGGAAGCCCTCGCCACCGCGACGGAGCTCGGCTACGCCGAAGCCGACCCGACCGCGGACATCGGCGGCTACGACGCGGCGCAGAAGGCGGCCATTCTCGCGAGCCTCGCCTTCCACACCCACGTGCCGCTCGCATCCGTCTACCGCGAAGGCATCACCGAGGTCACGCCCGCGCAGATCGAGTCCGCCCGCAAGGCCGGCTACGTGGTCAAGCTCCTCGCCATCTGCGAACGCATCACGGATGCCGCGACCGGCCAGGCCGGGGTCTCCGCCCGGGTCTACCCCGCGATGGTGCCGCGCAGCCACCCGCTCGCGGCCGTGCACGGAGCGAACAACGCCGTCTTCGTCGAGGCCGAATCCGCGGGCAGCCTGATGTTCTACGGCGCGGGCGCCGGGGGAGTCGAGACCGCATCCGCAGTGCTCGGCGACCTGGTCTCCCTCGCCCGCCGCCACATCGCCGGCGGCCCCGGAGTCGCGGCCTCGATCCACGCCGACCTGCCCGTTTTCGACATCGGCAGCATCACGACCCGCTACGCGGTCACCCTCGAGGTGACCGACGAGCCGGGCGTGCTCGCGACCCTGGCCGGGGTGTTCAGTGACCATGGCGTCTCGCTGGCCCTCGTCGAGCAGTCGATGACCCCCGCACGTCCCCTCACGTCCAGTCACGCGGCCGTCCCGTCCACGGCTACCCTTGTGATCGGAACCCACGAGGCAACGGAGGCGGCACTCGCCGCCACCGTGACCGACCTCGCCGCCAACAGATTTGTCACCACCGTCGCATCCGTTTTGAGAGTTGAAGGAGCCTGATGTCCAGCGAACGAGAGTCCACGCAGGCCGTGAAGACCCAGTCCCGTCAGTGGCGGGGTGTGCTGCGTGAATACGCCGACCGCCTGAACATCACCGACGCGACCCCGATCATCACGCTCGGCGAGGGTGGCACGCCGTTGATTCCCGCCCCCGCGCTGTCGAAGCGCACCGGCGCGAAGGTCTGGATCAAGTACGAGGGCATGAACCCGACCGGCTCCTTCAAGGACCGCGGCATGACGATGGCGATCTCGAAGGCCGTCGAAGACGGCGCGAAGGCCGTCATCTGCGCCTCGACCGGCAACACCTCTGCCTCGGCCGCCGCATACGCGACCCACGCCGGCATCCTCGCGGTCGTGCTCGTTCCGGAGGGCAAGATCGCCCTCGGCAAGCTCAGCCAGGCCATCGCGCACAACGCGCAGCTCCTGCAGGTGCAGGGCAACTTCGACGACTGCCTCGACATCGCCCGCGACCTCTCGGCCAACTACCCGGTGCACCTCGTCAACTCGGTCAACCCCGACCGCATCGAGGGCCAGAAGACGGCGGCCTTCGAGGTCGTCGAGGTGCTCGAAGACGCGCCGGACATCCACATCGTCCCCGTCGGAAACGCCGGGAACTACACCGCGTACACCCGCGGCTACACCGAAGAACTCGAGCGCGGCGCGACCACGAAGCTCCCGCGCATGTTCGGCTTCCAGGCCGCCGGCAGCGCCCCGATCGTGCTCGGCCACCGCGTCGACCACCCCGAGACCATCGCGAGCGCCATCCGCATCGGCAACCCGGCGTCCTGGGACCTCGCCCTCGCGGCGCAGAAGCTCACGAACGGCTACTTCGGCGCGATCAGCGACGCCAAAATCCTCGAGGCCTACCGCATCCTCTCCGCAGAGGTCGGCATCTTCGTCGAACCCGCCTCCGCGATCAGCGTCGCAGGCCTCCTCGAGCGTGCCGAAGCCGGGCTCATCCCCGCCGGCGCGACGGTCGTGCTCACGGTCACCGGCCACGGCCTCAAGGACCCGCAGTGGGCGCTCCGCACCGCGGACGGCGCCGAGATCACTCCGACCGTCGTGCCCGTCGACACCGCCGAAATCGCCAGCGTCCTCGGTCTGGCCAAGAAGTGACGCTGGCCGAAGCCGTGTCCGGTCCCTCCCTCCTCGCCGGCCGTTCGGTGACCGTCCAGGTTCCCGCGACGACCGCGAACCTCGGCCCCGGCTTCGACACCCTCGGCCTCGCCCTCTCCTACTACGACCGCCTCGACGTGAACGTGCGTGAGGAACCCGGCGTGTTCGTCGACGTGCAGGGCGTCGGCGCCGGCGTGGTGCCGACCGACGAGACGAACCTCGTCGTGCAGGCCATCGCGCACACCTTCGCCGCCTATGGGCAGCGGATGCCGGGCCTCGCGCTCGTCGCCCACAACAAGATCCCGCACGGCCGCGGCATGGGATCCTCTGGGGCAGCGATCGTCTCCGGGATCATGGCCGCCAAGGGCCTGCTCGAGGGCATCGTCGACATCGACTCCGAAGCACTGCTCACCCTCGCCACCGAGATGGAGGGGCACCCGGACAACGTCGCGCCCGCACTCTTCGGCGGCCTCACGATCGCGTGGACGACCCCGGAGGGCCCCCGGCACAAGAAGCTGATGGTGCACCGCGGCGTGAAGCCGCTCGTGTTCGTGCCTGAGCAGGCCATGTCAACCGCGCTCGCCCGCAGCCTCCAGCCCGAGACCGTGCCGCACGAGGACGCCGTCTTCAACCTGTCCCGCTCCGCGCTGCTCATCGCCGCGCTCATCCAGAGCCCGGAGCTGCTGCTCGCCGCGACAGAGGACAAGCTGCACCAGAGCTACCGTGCCGCCGCGATGCCCGAGACCAACCGGTTGATCACCCTGCTCAGGGAGCACGGCTTCGCGGCCGTCGTCTCCGGAGCCGGCCCGTCGATCCTCGTGCTCGCGAGCGACCCCGGCCAGCGCCTCGTCGCCGCGGAGCTCGTCGCCGCGAACTCGGAGACCCCCTGGCAGGCACTCATGCTCGCCGTGGACTTCCAGGGCGCGACCGTCACCCGCACGGACGCGGCAGTCGCCGCCTGACCTGAAGCGCGCGAACGGGGGGTGCCGCGGCAGGGGATGGCGCGGCATCCGTTCTCGGAATGCTCTGCTAGAGTCGATGGCGTACCCGAAGAAATCGCCTAACGACCGGTTCCTTTCGATGGTGCATTTCCCGTAACTCACTGCTATCGCGACATCTGTGCGTGGCTGTGTGTGTTCACTTCAATCCACTTTCTGTGGGATTGAACCACCCGCAGCGCCTCCGACGTTGCCACAGCTTCCCCGGTTTTCGTAAATGTTCGTGCCGGGGGAAAGGACAAATTTTCGTGACTGACGTCAACCTCCGCGCAAGTGCCGCGGATTCATCCCGCCTGGGAACCCTCCGTGTCGCAGAGCTTCAGGCTCTCGCGCTCGAACTGGGCATCCCCGGCTCCTCCAAGCTCCGCAAGGGCGAGCTCGTCTCCGCCATCACCGCCGTCCAGGCCGGTGGCGACACCGTGAGCCCCGAGCTCGAAATCCCCGCCTTCGCCGCGACCGAGCCGGTCGTCTCCGAGCAGCTCGTTTCCGAGCCGGCCGTCGCCGAGCCGGCCGCGGCAGCAGCCGCGACCGCGACTCTCGTCGAAGCCCCGCCGCGCAAGCGTGCGCCGCGCCGCGCCACCACCGCGACCGCTGCCCCCGCCGCCGCGCACGTCAACGCTGACGGCGACCTCGGCATCGGCCTCATCCTCCCGGACGCCGCCGCGACGACCCGTCGCACGACGGCCCCCACCACCTACGCCGGTGGCACCGGCACCACGGAGGCCCCTGTCGCCGCCGAGAAGCCGGTCCGCCAGGCGCGCAAGCGCGCCACGTCCGTGTCGGTCAAGGCCGCCGCGGAAGCAGCAGCGACCGAGGCCCCGACCGAGGCGCCTTCCGCCGAAGCTCCCGTCGTCGAGGCTCCCGTCGTCGAGGTTCCCGTCGTCGAGGTTCCCGTCGTCGAGGTTCCCACGAGCGAAGCGCCCGCGTCTTCCGCCGCGACGGATGCCGCAGCGACCGACACCGAGACCGCCGAGGTCACCGAGGCCCCCGTCACCACCGGCCGCTCGCGCCGCAGCAGTGCCCGCGGCAACGGACGTAACGGTTCCGCCCGCAACAGCATCGACGCGCGCAGCCGCATCGACGCCCTGAACGACGAACTCGCACAGGGCACGGCGGGCATCCCCGTCGCGACCGATGAGGACGTCGCGACCGCCGAGGCATCCGCAGACGCTCCCGTCGACCACTTCGCCGGCAACCGCACGGCGGACGCCGAGACGGTCACCGCCGACACGGACACCGACACGGACTCCGACGAGTCCACCGAGCAGGCCGAACAGCCGCGCCAGGGTCGCAACCGTAACCGCAACCGGGGCGGCAACCAGAACCAGGCGGGCGGCGAGCAGGACGACAACTCCCGTCAGCAGAACGGCCGCCAGTCGAACCGCAACCAGAACCAGCAGAACCAGAACGCCGAGCGCGGCCAGGATAACCAGGACCGCAATCAGGACCGCAACCAGGACCGCAACAACGCGGCGCAGCAGGACCGGAACAACCAGTCCCAGCAGGACCGCAACCAGGACCGCCAGGCGCAGCAGGACCGCAACCAGCAGGACCGCCAGGCCCAGCAGGAGCGCAACCAGGAACGTAACCAGGAACGCAACCAGGACCGTCAGGCCCAGCAGCAGGAGCGCGGCCAGCAGGACCGCAACCAGCAGGACCGTGGCCAGGACGACGACCTGAACAGCCGCAGCAACCGCAACCGGTTCCGTGACCGCAAGCGCCGCGGCGTCACCGCCGGCGACGACTTCGAGCCCGAGCTGAACGACGACGACGTGCTGATCCCCGTCGCCGGCATCCTCGACGTCCTCGACAACTACGCGTTCGTGCGCACCTCCGGCTACCTGCCCGGTGCGAGCGACGTGTACGTCTCCCTCGGCCAGGTCAAGAAGTACAACCTGCGGAAGGGTGACGCCGTCGTCGGTTCCATCCGCCAGCCGCACGAGGGCGACCAGAACGGCCGCCAGAAGTACAACGCGATCGTCAAGGTCGACTCGATCAACGGCCTGTCCGTCGAGGAAGCCGCCAACCGCGTTGAGTTCCAGAAGCTCACCCCGCTGTACCCGCAGGAGCGTCTCCGCCTCGAGACCGAGCCCGGCAAGCTCACCCAGCGCATCATCGACCTCGTCGCCCCGATCGGGAAGGGCCAGCGCGGCCTCATCGTCGCGCCGCCCAAGGCCGGCAAGACCATCGTCATGCAGCAGATCGCGAACGCCATCGCCACCAACAACCCCGAGGTCCACCTCATGGTCGTGCTGGTCGATGAGCGGCCGGAAGAGGTCACCGACATGCAGCGCACGGTCAAGGGTGAGGTCATCGCCTCCACCTTCGACCGCCCGGCCGAGGACCACACCACGGTCGCCGAGCTCGCCATCGAGCGTGCCAAGCGCCTCGTGGAACTCGGACACGACGTCGTCGTGCTCCTCGACTCGATCACGCGACTCGGGCGGGCGTACAACCTGACCGCGCCGCCGTCGGGCCGGATCCTCTCCGGTGGAGTCGACGCATCCGCCCTGTACCCGCCCAAGCGCTTCTTCGGCGCCGCGCGCAACATCGAGAACGGTGGCTCGCTCACCATCCTCGCGTCCGCGCTCGTCGAGACCGGCTCCAAGATGGACGAGGTCATCTTCGAGGAGTTCAAGGGCACCGGCAACATGGAGCTGCGCCTCTCGCGCCAGCTCGCCGACAAGCGGATCTTCCCGGCGGTCGATGTCAACGCATCGGGAACCCGTCGTGAAGAAATGCTGATGAGCTCGGACGAGGTCAAGGTCACCTGGAAGCTCCGTCGTGCGCTTGCCGGACTCGACCAGCAGCAGGCGCTCGAGGTCGTCCTCGGCCGCCTCAAGGAGACGTCCTCCAACGTGGAGTTCCTCATGCAGGTTCAGAAGTCGATGCCGTCCCTGAACGGGTCAGACAAGGACAAGTAATGTTCGAGTCTGTTCTGACTCTGCAGGCCGAATTCGACGAGCTGCAGTCTGAACTGGCCGACCCGGAGTTGCACTCCAACCCGGCCCGTTCGAAGAAGGTCAACCGGCGCTACGCCGAGCTGAGCCGTATCATCGCGGCCTGGAACGAGTGGAAAGAAATCGGCGAGAACCTCGACGCCGCCCGGGAGCTCGCGGAGGAGGACTCGTCCTTCGCCGAGGAGATCCCCGGGCTCGAGGTCCAGCTCGAGGACACCTCCGCGAAGCTGCGCCGCCTGCTCATCCCACGCGATGAGCTCGACGCCCGCGACGTGATCATGGAGATCAAGATGGGGGAGGGCGGTGCGGAGTCCGCACTGTTCGCCGCCGACCTCCTCCGGATGTACCTGCACTACGCCGAGTCGAAAAAGTGGAAAACCGAGATCATCGAGCAGACCACGAGCGACCTCGGCGGTATCAAGGACATCCAGCTCGCGATCAAGAGCAACACCAACGACCCCGCTGAGGGCGTCTGGGCGCACCTCAAGTACGAGGGCGGCGTGCACCGCGTCCAGCGGGTGCCGGCGACCGAGTCGCAGGGACGCATCCACACCTCTGCGGCGGGCGTGCTCGTGTTTCCAGAGGTCGATGAGCCCGAAGAAGTCGAGATCAACCACAACGACCTCAAGATCGACGTCTACCGGTCGAGCGGCCCCGGCGGCCAGTCCGTCAACACGACGGACTCCGCGGTGCGCATCACCCACCTTCCGACCGGAATCGTGGTCGCGATGCAGAACGAGAAGAGCCAGCTGCAGAACAAGGAAGCCGGGATGCGCGTCCTGCGCGCTCGCGTCCTCGCCCGGCAGCAGGAAGAGATCGACGCGGCCGCGTCCCTGGTCCGCAAGGGCCAGATCCGCACGATGGACCGGTCAGAGCGCATCCGCACGTACAACTTCCCGGAGAACCGTATCGCCGACCACCGCACCGGCTACAAGGCGTACAACCTCGACACCGTGATGAACGGCGCCCTCGACGCCGTCATCGAGTCCTGCATCCTCGCGGACGAGGCCACCCGCCTCGCCGAAATCGGGGACCACGACTAACCGGTTTCGCGCCCGAGTGTCGCGGAAGATGCCCAGAATCGCCGGTCGAACGGCGATTCTGGGCATTTCTGGTGACTCTGGGCGGCGGCGGCGGCAGATGCCGCGAGCCGGCTAGTCCTCGTCGGAGACCGGGAGACCGCGCGCGCCCTCGATCGTCTGCGCGCGCACCGGCTGGATCGTCGCGGGGATGCCGAGCAGCAGGGACTTCGGCGGGGCGTCCCTCGTGACGACGGCGTTCGCGCCGATCGTGCTCCAGGCGCCGATCGTGATCGGGCCGAGCACCTTCGCGCCCGCGCCGATCGTGACGCCATCGCCAAGGGTGGGATGCCGCTTCTCACCGCGGACGACGCCGTGCCGGGTCTTCCCGCCGAGAGTGACGCCGTGATAGAGCATCACGTCGTCGCCCACATCGGCGGTTTCCCCGATCACGACGCCCATGCCGTGGTCGATGAACAACCGGCGCCCGATCCGGGCGCCGGGGTGGATCTCGATCCCGGTGAGGAACCGGGTGAACTGGGAGACCAGCCGGGCGGGCAGGTAGAACCCGGCCACCCACATCCGGTGCGCGATGCGGTACGACCAGACGGCGTGCAGCCCGCTGTACGCGAGGAAGACCTCCACGTTGCTGCGGGCTGCCGGATCGTGGGCGCGCGCCATCGCCATGTCCTCACGGATGCGTGAAATGACTCCCATGTCGGTTTTCAGTTGTTCCCGTTCTTGTTAGTCCAGCAGGTCCTCGTACAGCACGGTGGAGATGTAACGCTCTCCGAAGCTCGGGAGGATGGCGACGATGGTCTTGCCGGCGTTCTCCGGCTTCTTCGCCTGCTCGATGGCCGCCCAGACGGCGGAGCCGCCCGAGATGCCGGAGAGGATTCCCTCGTCGGTCGCGAGTGCGCGAGCGGTGGTGAGGGAATCGGCGAGGGTGACATCGGTCACCTCATCGTAGAGGTCGGTGTCGAGAACGGACGGGATGAAGTTCGCGCCGATGCCCTGGATCTTGTGCGGACCCGGCTTGCCGCCGGTGAGGATCGGGGAGTCGATCGGCTCGACGCCGACGATGTGCACGGAGGGCTTGCGTTCCTTGAGCAGTCGCCCGGCGCCCGTGATGGTGCCGCCGGTGCCGATGCCCGCGACGAAGATGTCGACGGCGCCTTCGGTGTCGTCCCAGATCTCAACGCCGGTTGTCGCGAAGTGGATCGCCGGGTTGGCGGGGTTGTCGAACTGACGGGCGAGAATCGCACCGGGCGTGTTCGCGACGATCTCTTCGGCCTTCTCGACGGCGCCGCGCATGCCGGCGGCCCCCGGCGTCAGCACGATCTCGGCGCCATAGGCGCGAAGGAGGACGCGGCGCTCCTTGCTCATGGTCTCCGGCATCGCCAGGATGACCTTGTAGCCGCGGGCCGCTCCGACGAGCGCGAGCGCGATGCCGGTGTTGCCGCTCGTGCCCTCGACGATGGTGCCGCCGGGCAGGAGTTCACCGGAGGCCTCTGCGGCGTCGACGATCGCGATGCCGATCCGGTCCTTGACGCTCGCGGAGGGGTTGTAGAACTCGAGCTTGACGAGCACGGTCGCGTCGAGGCCCGCCGTGAGGCGGTTGAGCTTGACCAGCGGTGTCCCTCCAACTGCCTTGGTGATGTCGGAGTAGATGCGTGCGGTCATCGCAGTGCCTTTCGGTCGGGTCATCGGGTCATTCGGATCGGGAACCTCGCCCAGCCTACGGCTCCGGCATTGGGAGAGCGCGCTTCATTACGTTACATTCCAAGGTGTGACAACTGAAGACGACGACCATTCCATTCCCGGCACTTTTTCCGCCCCCGACGCGGGCGAAGCGGTCCCGGACGCGGTGGACACGATCCGTGCCCGCACCATCGGCATCCTCGCCGCCGCGGGCATCGCCGACCCCGAGGTCGACGCCGACCTCCTGATCGGCCACGTGCTCGGCCGGAGCCGCGGAGAGGTGCAGGCCGCCGTCATCCTTCGCACCGGTGTCACGTCGGCGGATGCCGCCGCTATCGACGTCCTCGTCTCTCGCCGCGCCCTGCGCGAACCGCTGCAGCACATCACCGGGCGAGCCCCGTTCCGGTCGATCGAACTCCTCGTCGGCCCGGGCGTCTTCGTACCCCGACCCGAGACCGAGCAGGTGGCCCAGTTCGCGATCGACGCCCTCCGCTCCGTGCCCGACCCTGACCCGATCGGCGTGGACCTCGGCACCGGGAGCGGCGCGATCGCGCTCTCCCTCGCCGTCGAAGTGCCGAACGCGCGGATCTGGGCCGTCGAGAACTCGCCGGAGGCCTTCGCCTGGACGACCCGCAACTTCACGGCGGTGAACGCGGCCAATGCGACCCTCGTCTTCGGCGACCTCGCAGACACGGGCATCCTCGCCGAACTCGACGGCACCGTCGCCGTCCTGATCTCGAACCCTCCCTATATACCGGCGGATGCCGTGCCGCGCGACCCCGAGGTGCGTCTCTTCGATCCCGCGCACGCACTCTTCGGCGGGGCGGACGGCCTCGACGTCGTCCGGCACGTCTCGCAGACGGCCCTGCGCCTGCTGCGCCCCGGCGGAGTGCTCGTGATCGAGCACGGCGAACTGCAGGGCGCCGACATCCGTGCCCTGCTGACCGGCGACGGCTGGCGCGCGACCGCGACCCACCGCGACTACACCACCCGCGACCGGGCGACCACGGCCATCCGCCCTACGCCCTGACCCCCACTCCCAGCCTTGGGAAACACCCCTGCACTAGAATTGGGCGCAATGACACGCATCTACGACTGCACGGTTGTCTCGGACTACGCAACCGGCATGAGACTGGCACGCTCGGCGATCGCTCGCGGCGCGCTCGTCGTCATCCCCACCGACACGGTCTACGGCCTTGCCGCCGACGCGTTCAGCCCAGAGGCCGTGCAACGCCTGCTCGACGCGAAGGGCCGCGGCCGGCAGTCGCCGCCGCCCGTGCTGATTCCGGGTATCGGCACCCTCGACGCGCTCGCGGTCAATATTCCTCAGCCCGTGCGGGAGCTCGTCGCGGAATTCTGGCCGGGCGGGCTGACTGTGGTGCTCCACGCCCAGCCCTCCCTGGTCTGGGACCTCGGCGACACCCGCGGCACCGTCGCCCTGCGGATGCCGAGCAACCCGATCGCCCTCGACCTCCTCGCCGACACCGGCCCCCTCGCCGTCTCGAGTGCTAATACGAGCGGCCTGCCGTCAGCGGTCGACGCGGCGACCGCCGCCGAGATGCTCGGCGAGAGCGTCGAGGTCTACCTCGACGGGGGAGCGGCCGGCACCGGCTACGAGCCGATCGGCGACCGGGCCGGCGATACCTCCTCGACGATCATCGATGCGACCGGCTTCCACACCAATGGCGGCAAGCTCGTGATCGTGCGGAAGGGCGTGATCTCCCGGGAGGCCCTCGCAGCCGTCGTCGGCGACGCGCTCGCACCGGAAGGCTTCGTCGCCCCCGTTGCCGCGACTCCGCAGGACGAGGTGCCCGCAGCATCCGCCCGCGAAGACGCGACCGGCGATTCGACCGAAACGGATGTCGCGGGCTAGCCATGACCGTATTCGTCCTGCTGGCCATCGTCTCGGCTGTTGTCACGGCCGTCCTCTCCTGGGTCGTGCTCAAGGTCAGCCACCGCTACAAGATCTATCCGAAGATCCGCCTGCGGGACGTGCACACCCGGCCGACCCCCCGGCTCGGCGGGGTCGCCATCTTCTTCGGCGTTGTCGCGGCCTTCGGGGTCGCCTACCTCATCTCCGCCCAGTTCGCGCCGCTCCGGCTTGTCTTCTCCGATCCTGAGCAGATCCTCGCCATCGTCGGCGCCGCCCTGATGATCGTGCTGCTCGGCGTCGCGGACGACCTCTGGGACCTCGACTGGATGACCAAACTCGCCGGCCAGTTCATCGCGGCAGGGCTCGTCGCCTGGCAGGGCGTCCAGGTGCTCTCCCTCCCGATCGGCGGGCTCACCGTCGGCTCCTCGTGGATGTCGATCCTGATCACCGTCTTCGTGATCGTGCTCGTGATGAACATGATCAACTTCATCGACGGCCTCGACGGCCTCGTCGCCGGGGTCGCCCTCATCGCCAACGGCGTCTTCTTCATCTACAGCTACCTGCTCGTACGGGACACCTCCCCGAGCAACTACTTCAACCTCGCCTCGGTGATCGCCGCGATCCTCGTGGGTGCCTGCATCGGCTTCCTGCCGCTCAACTGGCGTCCCGCCAAGATCTTCATGGGCGACTCCGGCTCCATGCTCGTCGGCCTCCTGATGGCGACCTCGGCGATCGCGATCACCGGCCAGGTCGACCCGACCGCGGTGAACCGGTCCCAGCTCTTTCCCGCGTTCATCCCCATCCTGTTGCCGTTCGCGATCCTGATCATCCCGCTGCTCGATTTCGCACTCGCCGTGTTCCGCCGGGTGCGCGCGGGCAAGTCCCCGTTCAGCGCCGACCGGAAGCACCTGCACCACCGGCTGCTCGACATGGGGCACTCGCACCTGCACGCCGTGCTGATCTTCTACGGCTGGACGGCCGCCGTAGCCGTCGGTTGCCTGCTCTATTTCGTGTTGCCCGTCTACTTCGGCGTGCAGACCTGGTGGGCGACGATCTTCCTGATCTGCGCCCTGGTCGCCTGCACGATCGTGACCCTCGCGCCGCTCAGCCGCTCCAAGAAGATCGAAGCGGCCACCCAGCTCGCCCACCCAGCCACCCTTCCCCACGACATCGTGAAGCTCGATCGCCTCGACGAGGCATCGACGCAAGCCGAGGAGCACGTATGAGCGCCACCCAGCCAGCCGGATCCCTGCAGCCGACGTCCAACCGGGTGTTCCGCAGCATCCTCGTCTACGGCGGCTACCTCGCCGGCGGCATCGCCGTGGTCGGGATGATCGCCGGCGGGCTCGCCGCCGGCGGCATCGGAGTGCTCAGCGCCCTGATCGGCACCGGGATGGCGCTCGTGTTCATGGGGATCACGGCAGGCAGCATCCTGATCGCCAACCGCTTCGCCGGGACCGCAGCCGCCGTCGGCGCGTTCTTCGGAATCGTCCTGGGCGGCTGGCTGCTCAAATTCGTGATCTTCCTCGTGCTCGTCGTGCTGCTCAAGGGGCAGCCCTGGGTGCAGCCGGTCGTGCTGTTCCTGAGTATCATCGCCGGCGTCATCGGATCCCTGATCGTCGACGTGGTGGTCATCCGCAAGAGCCGCGTTCCGTACGTGAGTGATCTGCCCCGCAGCGGAGAACAGAAAAACCGATGAATATTCACCCGCAGGATTCGGCCCGAGGTGGGTTTCTTGGTAGGGTAATGACCGGTTCGCCCCGCAGCGCTGCTTTTGTCGTGCTCGACGTTCCGACCCATTTTTCGTCTTCGCGAGAGCAGAGCTCCCCGCCCCGAACCAGGAGAAAGCGCTGCTAGAAACCGCCGTAAACCTGATGCTCCCGTTGGCTACCGGCGACGGTACCTTCCAAGGTCCATCCATCAATGAGTTCTTCCCCGAGGGCGTCTTCTTCGTTGGGACGCCATTCGAGATCAACCGGATCATGCTCATCCGCTTCATTGCGATGGCCGCCCTGATCCTGCTCTTCTGGCTCGGCACGCGCCGCATGAAGGTCGTACCGACCCGGCTGCAGAGCCTCGTGGAGATGGGCCTCGACTTCGCCAGGGTCAACATCGCGGAAAGCATCCTCGGCAAGAAGGAGGGCAAGCGTTTCCTGCCTCTCCTCACGACGATCTTCTTCCTCGTGCTGTTCATGAACCTCACCGGACCGATCCCGTTCTTCAACATCGCGGGCACGTCGGTGATCGGCGTTCCGCTGCTCCTCGCCGTCATCTCGTACTGCACCTTCATCTACGCCGGCCTCAAGAAGAACCCGGGCAACTTCGTCCGGAACTCGCTCTTCCCGCCCGGCGTGCCGAAGGCGCTCTACATCATCGTGACGCCGATCGAGTTCATCTCGACCTTCCTCGTGCGCCCGGTCACGCTGACCCTGCGACTGCTGATGAACATGATCGTCGGCCACCTGCTGCTGGTGCTGTTCTTCACGGCGACCCAGTTCTTCTTCTTCACGGCCGATGGAGCCTTCAAGCTCTTCGGTGCGGGCACCCTCGTCTTCGGACTCGCGTTCACCCTCTTCGAGGTGCTGATCGCCGTGCTCCAGGCGTATATCTTCGCCCTGCTCACCGCCGTTTACATCCAGCTCGCGGTGGCTGAAGAACACTAACCTCGAACCCGGCACTCGCCGTATTCGTCACAACGGAAGGAAACAAACGTGGACGCAACTACCGTTCTCGCGGCAATCTCAGGAAACATCGCCACTGTCGGTTACGGCCTCGCCGCAATCGGCCCGGCAATCGGCGTGGGTATCGTCGTCGGCAAGACCATCGAGGGCGTTGCTCGTCAGCCCGAACTGGCCGGCCAGCTCCAGGTCCTGATGTACATCGGCATCGCCTTCACCGAGGCGCTCGCGTTCATCGGTATCGCAACGTACTTCATCTTCACGTCCTAATCGTCCTCTTTTTCACCTAGATATGGAGGCATGATGCTTCACGCAGTAATTGCAGCCGCCGCGGAAGAGGCGCACAACCCGCTCCTTCCCGCATGGCCGGACATCATTTGGTCCGCGGTGTGCTTTGTCGTGATTCTGTTCTTCTTCTGGAAGCTCATCCTTCCGAGGATGCAGAAGATGCTCGACGACCGTGCTGAGGCCATCGAGGGCAACATCGCCAAGGCGGATGACGCCCAGCGCAAGGCCGAGGCCGCTCTCGAGCAGTACACGGCCCAGCTCGCCGACGCCCGTGCGGAAGCAGGCAAGATCCGCGACGTAGCCCGTGCGGACGGCCAGAAGATCATCTCCGAACTCAAGGAGCAGGCCGGCGCTGAGGCGGCCCGCATCACCGCGAGTGCCAAGGCCCAGATCGAAGCGGAACGTCAGGCGGCAGTTCTGTCCCTCCGTGCCGAAGTCGGCGCCCTGGCCATCGACCTCGCGTCCGGTGTCATCGGCGAAAGCCTGACGGACGACGCGAAGGCGAGTGCCATCGTCGACCGTTTCCTGGCCGACCTTGAGGCCTCGGAGAAAGCAGCTAAGTAATGGGAAGCGCCACCAGGGAAGCTTTGGCCTCAACGAGGGCGGTTCTCGCCGCCCACGGCCGAACGACCGATCTCGCAACGGGCGAAGGCCTGCTCGACTCCGGCCGTGTCATCGGCGACTCTGCGCAGCTGCTGTCTGCCCTGGTCGATCCCGCCGCGGATGCCGCAGCCAAGGCGGCACTCGTTGCCGCCGTGTTCTCGGCGAAACTGACCCCCACGGCACTGGACCTGCTCCAGTCGGTGGCCGCCGCGCGCTGGTCGAGTCACTCCGACCTGCTCGCCGGCATCGAAGAACTGGGGCTGCGGGCCGTTGCGGCCTCTGCCCCGGTCGCGGGTGCCGTGGAAGCGGAATTGTTCGAATTCGGAACGGCCGTCGCGTCGAACGGTGAACTCGAACTGGCACTTGCCTCGAAGCTCGGCGCGGTCAGCGCCAAGGTCGGGCTCATCGATTCCCTGCTCACCGGCAAGGTTTCGGAACAGACCCTCGTGATCGTGCGCCACCTCGTGCAGCAGCCCCGCGGCCGTCGCATCGGTGCACTCCTGCGTTTCTCCGCGACAATCGTCGCGGACGAGGGCGGCACCGCGATTGCGACCGTCTCGACGGCCGAGCTACTGAGTTCCGCACAGCTGGAGCGCCTGCGCACCAGCCTCACGGCACGATACGGACGTACGCTGACGATCAACCAGGTCATCGACCGCTCCCTCGTCGGCGGTGTCCGCGTGCAGATCGGTGACGACGTCATCGACGGCACCATCGCCACCCGCCTCAAGGATTTGCGACTCCAGCTTGCCGGCTGACCTCTGGTCAGACGGAACAGAAAAACCACGAGCGGCAACGCTTCGTTCAAGACAGAACCTGTACAGCCGTACGGGAAAGGGAAGATGATGGCAGAACTAACGATCAGCCCCGATGAGATCCGCGATGCTCTCCAGGACTTCGTCAAGTCCTACGAGCCGAGCAAGACCGCGACCGCGGAGGTCGGCTACGTCACGACAGCCGGCGACGGTATCGCCCACGTCGAGGGCCTGCCCAGCGTGATGGCCAACGAGCTCATCAAGTTCGCCGATGGCACCCTGGGCCTCGCCCAGAACCTCGACGAAGACGAGATCGGTGTTGTCGTGCTCGGCGAGTTCGCCGGCATCGTCGAAGGCATGGAGGTGCACCGCACCGGAGAGGTGCTCTCCGTTCCCGTCGGCGACGGCTACCTCGGTCGCGTCGTGGACCCGCTCGGCGCCCCGATCGACGGCCTCGGCCCGATCGAGAGCGAAGGCCGTCGTGCCCTCGAGCTGCAGGCGCCCGGCGTCATGGACCGCAAGTCCGTGCACGAGCCGATGCAGACCGGCATCAAGGCGATCGACGCGATGATCCCGATCGGCCGCGGACAGCGCCAGCTCATCATCGGTGACCGCCAGACCGGCAAGACTGCCATCGCGATCGACACCATCATCAACCAGAAGGCCAACTGGGCCTCGGGAGACGTGAACAAGCAGGTTCGCTGCATCTACGTCGCCATCGGCCAGAAGGGCTCCACGATCGCCGCCGTCAAGGGCGCGCTCGAGGATGCCGGCGTGATGGAGTACACGACCATCGTCGCCTCCCCGGCGTCCGACCCGGCCGGCTTCAAGTACCTCGCGCCGTACACCGGTTCGGCAATCGGCCAGCACTGGATGTACGCGGGCAAGCACGTCCTCATCATCTTCGACGACCTGTCCAAGCAGGCGGAGGCCTACCGCGCCGTTTCGCTGCTGCTGCGTCGTCCGCCGGGACGCGAAGCGTACCCCGGCGATGTGTTCTACCTGCACTCCCGTCTGCTCGAGCGTTGCGCCAAGCTGTCCGACGCGCTCGGCGCGGGATCGATGACCGGCCTGCCGATCATCGAGACCAAGGCGAACGACGTGTCTGCGTACATCCCGACCAACGTGATCTCGATCACCGACGGCCAGATCTTCCTGCAGTCCGACCTCTTCAACGCCAACCAGCGTCCGGCGGTCGACGTGGGTATCTCGGTCTCGCGCGTCGGTGGCGATGCGCAGGTCAAGTCGATCAAGAAGGTCTCCGGAACGCTCAAGCTCGAACTGGCGCAGTACCGCTCGCTCGAAGCCTTCGCGATGTTCGCATCCGACCTCGACGCCGCCAGCCGTCGCCAGCTCGCCCGCGGCGCCCGCCTGACCGAGCTGCTCAAGCAGCCGCAGTACTCGCCGTATCCGGTCGAGGACCAGGTCGTCTCGATCTGGGCAGGCACGACCGGCAAGTTCGACGAGGTTCCCGTCGAGGACGTGCTCCGTTTCGAGCGTGGCCTCCTCGACCACCTCGGACGCAACACCGAGGTGTTGAAGACGCTGCGCGACACGAACGTGCTGAGCGATGAGACCGTTGAGATCCTCGAGCGTGAGGTCAGCGTCTTCAAGCGCGAATTCCAGACCGGTGAGGGCAAGCCGCTCGCCTCCGTCGGCAAGGAACAGTTCGAAGCGATCACCGCCGACGACGTGAACCAGGAAAAGATTGTCAAGCACCGCCGCTAACCCGCGCGCTGAGACAACCACTATTCACTGAGAAGGAAGCACAGGAGACACATGGGAGCGCAACTTCGGGTCTACCGGCAGAAGATCAAGTCTGCCCAGACGATGAAGAAGATCACTCGGGCCATGGAGTTGATTTCGGCCTCGCGCATTCAGAAGGCGAGGGCGAGGGTTTCGGCCTCGACTCCGTATTCGCAGTCGATCACCCGGGCGGTCTCGGCCGTCGCGACGTATTCCAACGTCGCGCACGTTCTGACCACCGAACCGGAGAAGATCGAGCGCGCCGCGGTCGTCATCTTCACGTCGGACCGAGGCCTCGCGGGAGCATTCAGTTCCCAGGTGCTGCGCGAAGCGGAGTCACTCAGCGAACTGCTGCGCAGCCAGGGCAAGGACGTCGTCTATTTCCTCGTCGGACGCAAGGCCGTCGCCTACTTCGGCTTCCGCCGGCGTGCGTCCGAGCGGGTCTGGACCGGCGGCACCGACCAGCCGCAGTTCGAGATTGCGCGAGAGATCAGCGAGTCGCTGCTCGAGACCTTCCTTCGCGATGCCGAAGACGGTGGCGTCGACGAGATTCACGTGGTGTTCAACCGCTTCGTGAGCATGGTCACCCAGGTGCCCCAGGTCGTCCGACTGCTTCCCCTCGAGGTCGTCGAAGGCGTGGAGGAGCCCGGAGACGGGCAGGTCCTGCCGCTCTACGAATTCGAGCCGGACGTCGAGACGGTCCTGGACGCGCTCCTGCCGGTGTACATCGAGAGTCGCGTGTTCAACGCGATGCTCCAGTCGGCCGCCGCCGAGCACGCAGCACGCCAGAAGGCGATGCAGTCGGCCGCCGACAACGCCGACAAGTTGATCACGACCTTCACCCGGCTGTCCAACAACGCCAGGCAGACCGAGATCACCTCGCAGATTTCCGAGATCGTGGGTGGGGCCGATGCGCTCTCATCCGCCAAGAACTAAACCAGAGAAGAGAGAGCAATGACTGACATCGCAACCGCGCCAGTCCACGCGCCGGCCCCGACCGTTGCCGTCGGCCGGATCGCCCGCGTCACGGGCCCGGTCGTCGACATCGAGTTCGCGCACGACTCGATCCCGGGCATGTACAACGCACTGAAGACCACCATCGTCATCGGTGACGTCTCCACTGAGATCACCCTCGAGGTCGCCCTGCACCTCGGAGACGACCTGATCCGAGCGATCGCGCTGAACCCGACCGACGGCCTCGTCCGCGGCCAGGAGGTCCGGGACACCGGAGCTCCCATCATGGTTCCGGTCGGCGAGGTCACCAAGGGCCGCGTCTTCAACGCCATCGGTGAGGTGCTCAACGCCGAGCCCGGCGAGAAGATCGAGATCACGGAGCGCTGGCCCATCCACCGCAAGCCGCCGCCCTTCGACCAGCTCGAGGCCAAGACCCAGCTGTTCGAGACCGGCATCAAGGTCATCGACCTGCTCACGCCGTACGTCCTCGGCGGCAAGATCGGCCTCTTCGGTGGAGCCGGCGTCGGCAAGACCGTCCTCATCCAGGAAATGATCCAGCGCGTCGCGCAGGACCACGGCGGTGTCTCGGTTTTCGCCGGAGTCGGCGAGCGCACCCGTGAGGGCAACGACCTCATCAAGGAAATGGAAGAGGCCGGAGTCTTCGACAAGACCGCCCTCGTGTTCGGCCAGATGGACGAGCCGCCGGGAACGCGTCTCCGCGTCGCCCTCTCCGCGCTGACCATGGCCGAGTACTTCCGCGACGTCGCCAAGCAGGACGTGTTGCTCTTCATCGACAACATCTTCCGCTTCACCCAGGCCGGCTCCGAGGTGTCGACCCTGCTGGGTCGCATGCCGAGCGCCGTGGGCTACCAGCCGACCCTGGCCGACGAGATGGGCATCCTCCAGGAGCGCATCACCTCGACCCGTGGCCACTCGATCACGTCGCTGCAGGCCATCTACGTGCCCGCTGACGACTACACCGACCCGGCACCGGCGACGACCTTCGCCCACCTCGACGCCACGACCGAGCTGTCCCGCGAGATCGCGTCGAAGGGCCTCTACCCGGCCGTCGACCCGCTCACCTCGACCAGCCGTATCCTCGACCCCCGTTACCTGGGCGTCGACCACTACAACACGGCCGTCCGCGTCAAGGCGATCCTCCAGAAGAACAAGGAACTCCAGGAGATCATCGCGATCCTCGGTGTTGACGAACTCTCCGAGGAAGACAAGGTCACCGTTTCGCGGGCCCGTCGCATCCAGCAGTTCCTCTCGCAGAACACCTACATGGCGAAGAAGTTCACCGGTGTCGAGGGCTCGACGGTTTCGCTCAAGGACACCATCGAATCCTTCACCGCGATCGCCAATGGTGACTTCGACCACGTCGCCGAGCAGGCATTCTTCAACGTCGGTGGCATCTCCGACGTCGAAGAGAAGTGGGCGAAAATCCAGAAGGAGAACGACTAGCCATGGCAGGAGCCCCGCTCACCGTCAGCGTCGTCTCTGCCGACCAGGAAGTCTGGTCCGGCGAGGCGACCATGGTCGTCGCGCGCACCGTCGAAGGCCAGATCGGCATCCTGCCTGGCCACGAGCCGTTGCTCGCCATCCTGGCGAGCGGCGAAGTGCGCCTGACCCTGCCCGGCGGCGAGAAGATCGTCGCGCAGGCGGAGGACGGCTTCCTGTCGGTCGCCAACAACCAGGTCACGATCGTCGCGCGCAAAGCGGGGCTCGTCTAGCCGTGTCGATCTAGCCCGTGCTGCTCCTGCTGCCGCCGTCCGAGACGAAACGCACAGGCGGTACCGGCGAACCGCTCGATCTGAATCACCTCAGGTACCCGTCGCTGAACGCTCAGCGGCGGGTACTCGTGCGTGAGCTGCGCTCACTCGCCCGGCACCCCGAAGCCATGATGGCCGCCCTCAAGCTCGGCCGCACCCAGTCCGGCGAGGTCGCCCACAACCGGGCGCTCACAACCGCCCCGACGACGGCGGCCCTCGACCGGTACACCGGGGTGCTCTACGACGCGCTCGACGCCCCGACCCTGACCCTCGCCGACCGCGACTGGGCCGCGGCCCACGTGCTGGTCCACTCGGCCCTGTTCGGTCCGATCGGCGCCCTCGATCCGATTCCGGCCTACCGGCTGTCGACGACGAGCCGGCTGCCCGGACTCGTGCTGAAGCAGCACTGGGGGCCGCGCATCGCGGCACTGCTCGCCCAGGAGCCCGGCCTCGTGCTCGACCTCCGCTCCGCGGGTTACGTCGCCCTCGGTGCCGCACCGGCGCGGGTCGGCTCGGTCGTGCTCCGCGTCGTGACGGAGACCCCCGATGGGCAGGTGCGCGCCCTCAACCACTTCAACAAGACCGCGAAGGGCCGGTTCACCCGTGCCCTGATCCGGAGCGCCCCCGAGCTCGCGACCGTCGACGACTTGCTGGACTGGGCTCCCGGCGCCGGCTTCACCCTGCGTGCGGCGGGGCCCGCCTCGCTCGAGCTTCTGGAAGACGCGCCGCTCGCCAGGGCCCTCGCCTGACGAACCCCGGCACCCGGCCGTATGCTGGCAGCGTGTCCACTCCAACGATGAATGTCACCGTAACCGGCGCCGGCGGCCAGATCGGCTACGCGCTGCTCTTCCGGATCGCGTCCGGCCAGATGTTCGGCCCGACGACCCCGGTCAACCTCCGGCTCCTCGAAATCCCGGCCGGGCTCGCCGCCGCGGCGGGGACGGCCCTCGAACTCGAGGACTGCGCCTTCCCACTGTTGCGGGACGTGATGGTGACGGATGACCCCACGCGCGCCTTCGACGGGGTGAACGTCGCCCTCCTCGTGGGCTCCCGTCCGCGCGGCATCGGCGAGGAACGCGTTGCGCTTCTCGAGGGGAACGGCCGCATCTTCGGGCCGCACGGCACCGCCATCAACGCGGGGGCGGCATCCGACGTTCGCGTGCTCGTCGTGGGGAATCCGGCCAACACGAACGCGCTCGTCGCCGCCGCGTTCGCACCGGACATTCCCGCCGAGCGCTTCATCGCGCTGACCCGGCTCGACCACAACCGCGGCGTCGCCCAGCTCGCGGTGCGGCTCGGGGTGCACGTCTCCGAGATCGACGGCCTCGCCATCTGGGGCAACCACTCGGCGACGCAGTATCCGGACGTCTTCCACGCGACGGCCGCTGGGCGACCGGTTCGCGAGCTCGTCGACGAGGACTGGCTCGCCGGAACCTTCATTCCGCGGGTCGAGAAGCGCGGCTACGAGATCATCACCGCGCGCGGCGCCTCCTCGGCGGGGTCGGCAGCCGAGGCGACGATCGACCACGTCTACGACTGGGTGCACGGCACCGGCGCGCGCTGGACATCCGCCGCAATCGTCTCCGACGGCTCATACGGGGTGCCGGAGGGCCTGGTCTGCTCCTTCCCGGTGCGGTCGGTCGACGGCCAGTGGCAGATCGTGCAGGGCCTCGAACTGAACGCCTTCTCCCGGACCCGGATCGACGCATCCGTTGCCGAACTCATCGAGGAACGCGACCACGTGCGCGCCCTCGGCCTTCTTCCCGCCGCCCGCTGACCGCCTCTTCACTCTCGGCCAGGGTTACCTTTCCGGTCGAAAGTGCCAGATGCGTCGGTCACTCTCGACCGGAAAAGGAACTCTCGCTCGGTCAGGGGGCGCGGTGGCAGCCGGCGATGTGGTCGTCGACGAGGCCCGCGGACTGCATCAGCGCGTACATCGTCGTCGGGCCGACGAAACGGTAGCCGCGGGTGCGGAGATCCTTGCTGAGCGCCGTCGAATCCGGGGTGATCGCCGGGACGTCTCCGAGTTCCCGCGGCCGGATGGCGCGGGCGGGCGGAGCGAAGCTCCAGATCAGGTCGCTGAGACTCTCGCCGAGGTTCTGGGTGACCCTGGCATTGCCGATCGCGGCCTCGATCTTGCCGCGGTGCCGGATGATGGCGGCGTTGTCGAGGAGCCGTTCGACGTCGGCCGCGGTCATGGCCGCGACCCTGTCGACGTCGAAGCCGTGGAACGCCGCACGGAACGCCGGTCGGCGACGAAGGATCGTGATCCAGGAGAGACCGGCCTGGAACCCCTCGAGGCAGAGCTTCTCGAAGAGCCGCTCATCGTCGCGGAGGGGGCGACCCCACTCCTCGTCGTGGTACCGGCGGTACTCCGGGTCGCCGTTCGCCCACGCGCAGCGTACGACTCCGTCGTCACCGGTGCGGAGGGCGCTCGGGGGCGCCGCCGGGAGTGCCGTCGCACCGCCCCTGGGCGCCGGGTCGGTCACGAACGGTACTCGATGCCCTCGTGGCCGAGCAACCACTCCTTGGTCGGGATGCCGCTGCCGCCGCTGTAGCCGGTGATGCGGCCGTTGCTCGCGAGCACGCGGTGGCAGCCGATCAGGATCGGCAGCGGGTTCGCGCCGACGGCCCCGCCGATCGCTCGGCCGGAGCCCGGCCGGTCGATGGAGAGGCCGAGTTCGCCGTAACTCGTGACCGTTCCGAAGTCGAGCTCGTCGAGGCGCGCCCAGACCGCACGCTGGAATGCGGTGCCGCCGGCGAGGTGCAGCGGAACGTCGAAACGGGTGCGGGTGCCCGCGAAGTACTCGGTGAGCTGTTTCGCCGCTTCTTCGAGCACGGGGGAGGGGTGCTCCGGCTGGGTTTCGAGCGGCAGGTGCCCGTCGCGCTCGATGGCGAGCGTGAGGACGCCGACGTCGTCGCCGGTGAGTTCCAGCCGGCCGATGGGGCTGGGGAGACGGATCAAGGCGGTCGGGATGCTGTCCATGGTTCGACTGTAGTCGGCGTCCGCGCGCGCCTCTGGCGGGTTTCGGACCTGGGGAAAACCCGGCGCGAGCCGCGTCTGGTGGGGAGGCGCGGCATCCGTGCCCGGGCCGGATGCCGCGGCTCAGGGGATCAGGATCACCTTGCCGAGGGCGCTGCGCGACTCTGCAAGCCGCATCGCGGCCGCGGCCTCGACGAGCGGGAACCGTGCGGCGATCTGCGGGGTGACGATGCCGCGCTCGACGAGGTCGAGGACCGCGGTGAGGTCCTCCCTGTGGTGCCTGCGATAGGCGGCCGGCGTGACCCGGTGCCCGGCCCAGAAGTCGTAGAACAGGGCGCGGTGGCCGCCCGGCAGGGTGTTCCAGAGGGTGAGCCGGGCGAGCAGCCCGATGAAGAGCGGCAGGAGGGACCCGGTGTCCTTGAGGGCCGAGGCGATGCCGTACGAGACCAGGGTGCCTCCGCGAGCAAGCAGGCTCTTCGAGATCCGGGCGCTCGCGAGGCCGAGGTGGTCGAAGGCGGCGTGGACACCGCTGGGGGCGAGCTCGCGGACGCGGGCGGCGAGGTCCGGGTCCGAGTAGTCGACCGGCTCGACCCCGAGGCCGCGGAGGGCCTCATGGTGCCGGGGAGCGGCCGTTCCGATCACCCGGATTCCCGCGTGGCGGGCGAGCTGCACGAGAATCGTGCCGACTCCGCCGCTCGCCCCGTGCACGAGGATGGTCTGGCCGCTCCCGACACGCGCCTTCCGGTGCAGCATCTGCCAGGCGGTGATCCCGTTGACGATGACAGACTCGATGATCGCCGGATCGAGCCCGGCTGGCACCGGCACGAGGTCGGCGGCGGGCACGAGCGCTTCGCTCGCCCAGCCGCCGGTCTTGGTCGCTGCGGCGACACGCCCGCCGATGAGAGCGGGATCGACACCCGGGCCGACGGCCTCGACGACGCCGACGAGGTCGTAGCCGGGAACGAACGGGAACGCGGGCTGGCCGGGGTAGCGCCCGCGACGCATCGACTGTTCGGCGAACGAGATGCCGCTCGCCTCGACGCGCACCCGGGCCTGGCCGCGGGACGGTGCCGGCAGCATCCGCCGCCGGATCTGGAAGCCGTCCGGTTCGACCACGCCGGGCATCACGATCTCGGTGGTGAGCGTGGGGGAGGCGTTCGGTGTAGCGGTGGCCGTCGCGGGTGTCATTGCGGGCTGGATGTTGTTCGTCATGGTGTTCTCCTGGTGTTGGTGTTGGTGTTGGTGTTGGTGTTGGTGTTGGTGTCGTGTCGGAAACGGGAAGTGGGTGACTGATCACTCACTGATGGCGAGAATGAACGATGCGAGAGTGACGAATGCTGGGTCGGGCTGCGGGGCCCGGTGAGGGGGAGCGCGTCAGGGGTGGCGGATGCCGGCCGTGAGCAGGCGCGCCCACTCGGCCGGTACCTCGTCGAGTCCGGTGGTGACGATGAGGTGGCAGAGCTGGCCGTAGGCGACGAAGCGCTGCACCGCTTCGTCCGATGCCCCCGAGCGTGAGCGGACCAGAGTCGTGATCGATTCGATGCCCCGCCGGAGCGCCGCACCGATCTCGGGAACGGTGGCGGCGGACTGCGCGTGCACCTGGAGCATCAGGAGCGACCTGTCGGCGATGAGGTCGGCGTATGCGCCGCCCATCGCGGAGAGGATGCCGTCGGGGCTCCGGTCGACGCCGGTGTCCGCCCCGCGGGAAAGGGCGGCCCCCGCGCGATCGAAGCATTCGTCCAGTGCGGCGACGAAGAGCGCCTCCTTGTTCGGGAACAGTTTGGAGACGTAGGCGGGGGAGATCCTGGCGTGTTCGGCGATCGCCGCGATCGGCGTGCCGAGGTACCCGGTCCGCGCGAACACCTCGATCGCGCTGTCGATCACGATCGATCGGCGCGCTTCGGCGGTGGACAGGCGAACGGTGGGGGCTGGCATGTGAGTGACTGTACACTCACTCTCAGGGAGAGTGCAAGCAGTTTCCGGAAGCCGAAGGCTGTTCACAAGAAATTCGCCGGGCATCCACTTGTGAGTGAGCGCTCACTCATCTAAGCTGGGGGGATGTCAGCCAAGCCGCCCCGTGCCAAGCCGCTGCCGGTCGAGGACCGGAGGGCGATGCTCATCGAAGCGACCCTTCCGTTGCTGCTCGAGCACGGGAACGCCGTCACGACCCGGCAGATCGCCGACAGGGCAGGTATTGCGGAGGGCACCATTTTCCGGGCCTTCGACAGCAAGGACGACCTGATCGATGCCGTCGTCGCCCGGCAGGTCGACCCCGAACCGTTCCGGCGCCGGCTGCGCGGCATCGACACCACCCTGCCCCTCGAACAACGCATCACCGCGATCGTCGCCCTGATGCGGGACCGGTTCACGACCGTGTTCAGCCTGATGTCCGTGATCGGGCATCGCGGCCCGCACCCCGGCGACGACTCCCGGCGGGAATTCGTTGAGATCATCGCGCGGATCCTCGCGCCGGATCTCGACCGGCTCACGGTGTCCGCCGAGCGTGCGGCCCAGGTCATCCGGATGCTGACCCTGGCCGCGTCGGTCCCTCACGTCCGTAACGGGCCCGAGTTCGACGACGCCGAGATCGCCGCCCTGATCCTGCACGGGATCGACGGATTCCCCGCGCCCGGCCCGACGGTGCCCGGCTCACCACTCGTCGACACCACCCTTCCGGCCCCCGCGCCGGCCACAGACTCCACCCTGATCCCCGCTTTGCCCTAGGAGAACCGATGCTCTGGAAATTACTCGTGAAGTACTTACGGCCATACTGGCGGCTGTTGACGGCGGTGGTGGTGTTCCAGCTCGCGCAGTCGATCGCTTCGCTGTACCTGCCGACGCTCAACGCCGACATCATCGACCAGGGCGTCGCCACCGGTGACACCGGCTACATCCTCCGCACCGGCGGGCTGATGCTGCTGATCACCCTGGCGCAGATCATCTGTTCGATCATCGCCGTCTACTTCGGCGCGAAGTCGGCCATGGCCCTGGGCCGCGACCTGCGCGGCGCGGTCTTCACCCGGGTCGGTGAGTTCTCCGAGCAGGAGGTGACCAGGTTCGGCGCCGCGTCGCTGATCACCCGCTCCACGAACGACGTGCAGCAGGTGCAGATGCTCGTGCTGATGACCTCGACCCTGATGGTCTCCGCCCCGATCCTCTCGATCGGCGGCGTGATCATGGCCATCCGCCAGGACGTGCAGCTGTCCTGGCTGATCGCCGTGAGCGTTCCGGTCCTCCTCATCGCCGTCGGGCTCATCATCGTGCGGATGATTCCCCTGTTCCGCACGATGCAGGTCAAGATCGACACCGTCAACCGGGTCCTCCGGGAACAGCTCACCGGCATCCGGGTCATTCGCGCCTTCGTGCGCGAGGACCGGGAGACGGCCCGCTTCGCGGTCGCCAACGAGGACGTCACCGACGTTGCACTTCGCGCCGGCCGCCTGATGGCGCTGATGTTCCCGATCGTGATGCTCGTGCTGAACGTGTCGAGTGTCGCCGTGATCTGGTTCGGCGCCTTCCGGATCCAGGACGGCTCGATGCAGGTCGGCACCCTGATCGCGTTCCTCAGCTACCTGATGCAGATCCTGATGGCCGTCATGATGGCGACCTTCATGGCCGTGATGATCCCGAGGGCGACCGTCTCCGCCGACCGCATCGGCGAGGTGCTCGCCACCCCGTCGAGCGTGCGCCCGCCGCAGAACCCGGTCAACGCCACCGTCGGCCACGGCGAGCTCGAACTGCTCGACGTGGGCTTCGAATACCCCGGCGCCGCGCAGCCCGTGCTCAGCAACGTGAGCTTCCTCGCCCGTTCCGGCGAGACGACCGCGATCATCGGCAGCACCGGCTCCGGAAAGACCACCCTGATCAACCTGATCCCACGGCTCTTCGACGCGACGAGCGGCACCGTGCTCGTCGACGGCGTCGGTGTGCGCGAGCTCAACCCCGACCTGCTCTGGGGGCACATCGGCCTCGTGCCGCAGAAGCCCTACCTGTTCTCCGGCACCGTGCGCAGCAACCTGCTCTACGGCAAGCCCGACGCGACCGAAGCCGAACTCTGGCAGGCGCTCACGATCGCGCAGGCGAAGGACTTCGTCGAGGAGATGCCAGAAGGCCTCGACGCGCCCATCTCCCAGGGCGGCACCAACGTCTCCGGCGGGCAGCGGCAACGGCTCGCGATCGCCCGGGCCCTGGTCAAACGGCCGGAGATCTACATCTTCGACGACTCCTTCTCCGCGCTCGACCTCGCAACGGATGCCCGGCTCCGGGCGGCGCTCAAGGTCGGGACCGACGGGGCCACGATGATCATCGTCGCCCAGCGGGTGTCGACGATCATCGACGCCGACCAGATCCTCGTTCTCGAGGACGGCCGGATCGTCGGACGGGGCACCCACGAGGAGCTCCTCGACACCAACACGACCTACCAGGAAATCGTGTCTTCACAGCTCACAGCGGAGGAAGCAGCATGAGCGAGTCAACCGAACGCCCCGCGGCGGCAGCACCGGCCCGCGGGCCAGGCGGACGCGGTCCCGGCGGCGGCCACGGCCCGATGGGCGGAATGAGCATGCCCGTGGAGAAGGCCATGAACTTCGGCCCCTCCGCCAAGCGCCTGATGGGCAAGCTCCGGCCGGAACGGCTCTGGCTCCTGGTCGTCGTCGTGCTCGCCGTGATCAGCGTCACCTTCTCCGTGATCGGCCCGCGCCTACTCGGCCAGGGCACCAACCTGATCTTCGCGGGCATCGTCTCGAAGGCGCTCCCGGCCGGGGTCACCCAGGACCAGGTCATCGCGGGCCTCCGCGCTTCCGGCGACACCGGCAAGGCCGACCTGTTGAGCGGCATGACCCTGGCCCCGGGCCTCGGCATCGACTTCGCCGCGCTCTCCACCGTTCTGCTCTGGGCGATGATCCTCTACGTGCTGTCCTCGGCGTTCAGCTGGATCCAGGCCTACGTGCTCAACGGCGTCGTACAGCGCACGGTGTTCCGCCTCCGCGCGGAGATCGAAGCGAAGATCAACCGGCTTCCGCTCAAGTACTTCGACACCGTTCAGCGCGGCGAGCTGCTCAGCCGCGTGACGAACGACGTCGACAACGTCTCGCAGAGCCTGCAGCAGTCGATGAGCCAGATCGTCACGTCTTTGCTGACCGTGGTCGGCGTCATCGTGATGATGTTCCTGCTCTCGCCGCTCCTGGCCCTGATCGCCCTCGTCACGATCCCGCTCACCCTCGTGACGACGATGCTGATCGCGAAGCGCTCGCAGAAGCTCTTCGTCGGCCAGTGGACCAACACCGGCGAGCTCAACGGCCAGATCGAGGAGACCTTCACCGGCCACGCCCTCGTCAAGGTGTTCGGACGCCAGAAGGAGGTCGAGGAGCGCTTCGCGGCCAAGAACGAGGAACTCTACGTCGCGAGCTTCGGCGCCCAGTTCATCAGCGGCCTGATCATGCCCGCGATGACGTTCATCGGCAACCTCGTCTACGTCGGCATCGCCGTCGTCGGCGGGCTGCAGGTCGCCTCCGGCGCCATGCAGCTCGGTGACGTGCAGGCCTTCATCCAGTACTCGCGCCAGTTCACCCAGCCGCTCGCGCAGCTCGGGTCGATGGCCAACCTGCTGCAGTCCGGCGTCGCATCCGCTGAGCGCGTCTTCAGCCTGCTCGACGCCGAAGAGCAGAGCGCAGACCCCGAGCCCGCTGAGAGCCCGACGGACAACCACGGCCGGCTCACCTTCGAGGACGTGTCGTTCAGCTACTCGGCCGACCAGCCGCTCATCGAGCACATCAACCTCGTCGCGGAACCGGGCCAGACGGTCGCGATCGTCGGTCCGACCGGGGCGGGCAAGACGACCCTGGTCAACCTGATGATGCGCTTCTACGAGCTGGATTCCGGCCGGATCACCCTCGACGGCATCGACATCGCGAAGATGACCAGGGACGACCTGCGCGGCAGGATGGGCATGGTCCTGCAGGACACCTGGCTGTTCGGCGGCACGATCCGGGAGAACATCGCCTACGGCCGTCCGGACGCTTCGGAGGAGGACATCCAGGCCGCCGCGCGCGCCACCTACGTCGACCGGTTCGTGCACTCGCTGCCGGACGGCTACGACACGGTGCTCGACGACGAGGGCGGCAACGTCAGCGCCGGTGAGAAGCAGTTGCTGACGATCGCGCGGGCGTTCCTCGCGAAGCCGAGCGTGCTGATCCTCGACGAGGCGACGAGCTCCGTCGACACCCGCACCGAGGTGCTCGTGCAGAAGGCGATGAGCGCGCTCCGCGCCGACCGCACGAGCTTCGTGATCGCGCATCGGCTCTCCACGATCCGCGACGCCGACCTCATCCTCGTGATGGAGTCCGGCCGGATCGTCGAGCTCGGCACGCACGAGGAACTGCTGCTCTCCGGGGGCGCGTACTTCGCCCTCTACAACTCCCAGTTCGCCGCTCCCGTCACCGACGAGGTCTAGGCAGATGCCCGAAGGACGGTTTCCCCGGTCGGTCTACGGACACGGCCGGGAACCGGACCCCCGGTTCAGCCTCGCCAACGAGCGCACGTTCCTCGCCTGGATCCGTACCTCGCTCGCCCTCCTCGCGGTCGGCGTCGCCCTCGAGGTGCTCGAGCTGCCGATCCGGGGGGACTTCCGGGTCGCATCGGCCGTCGTCTTCCTGGTGCTCGGGCTGCTGGCTCCCGTGCACGCGTGGCTGAACTGGAGCCGAATCGAACGCGCCCTCCGCGAGGACCGGCCGCTGCCGGCCCCCGCGCTGTCCGGTGTTCTCGCCGTCGGCATCGTCGTTGGCGGGCTGCTGATCTTCGCGGGCTTGTTTCTGTGAAGCGGCGCAGTCCTGTGAAGCGATGCAGTCCTGTGAAAGGGCGCAGCCCTCTGACGGGGCGCAGTCTCGTGAACAGCGGTCAGTTCCGGTGAGCGGATGCCGGCGGGCGGGGTCGTGACGGAGGCACCGGAGGGCGCCGAGCATCCGTTCGACCCCGGACTGCAACCCGAACGGACCCTGCTGGCGTGGCAGCGCACGGTGCTCGCGCTCGCCGTCGCCGTGGCGGCCGGGGTGCGGTTCGCGGCACCGCTCGTGGGGGTCGTGGCCGTGTTCTTCGGCGCGGCCGGGCTCGCGCTCGCCCTTGCCGCGTACATCGGCGTGCGCTACCGCTACCGGCGGGTGCACGCCGAGTTGCGGGACTCCGCAACGCTCGCCTCCCGTGGTGCGTGGCCGTTCGCGGCGCTCGCCGCCGCGACCTGTGCGCTCGGCCTGCTCGCCGTGCTGTGCGTCGTGGGACGGGTCGTCACGGCGTGACGAACGCCGGGGGTTTCTTCGCCGGTGCTGTTATCGCGCGCCGGCCTCGATCTCGCGGGCGCAGTCGATGCAGAGTTCCGCGGCAGGACGGGCCTCGAGCCGTTCGCGGCTGATCAGCTCACCGCGGCGCACGCACAGGCCATAGGTGCCCTCGTGGATCCGGGCGAGCGCACGGTCGATCGCTGCGGACTTCGCGACGAGTTCACTGTGCACGCCCGACATCCGGGACCACTCCATCGTGAGCGTCGGGCCGTCGGGGTCGTGCTCGTCGTCGTCGGTTCCGCTGTTGCGGGCGTCGAGCACCCCGGAGAGGGTCTCGTCCATGCGGCCCTTGGCCAGGAAGGCGTCGTGGCGTTCTTCGAGGAGAAGACGCTCGAAGCGACGGAGTTCTGCGGCGGTGAAGTTGGCGTGGGTGCGCATGGTTGGTCCTTTCGCGCTGAGGCCACCCGTGGAACGGGCAGCCAGAATGTTCTGACGAGAATACGCCCGGCATTCCGGGCTGTCTCGGGGCTTGCGCATTGGTGCACAACGTGCTCGAACCGGCGCCGGGGGAGGGTGGATGGGGTGGCCGATGGAGTGGCGGGGGGAACCGCGACCCCTATGCGATCGTGACGCTGACCTCGTCGAGACCCGTCGCACCGTCGGGGATGACGTCTTGCCTGATATCCGTCTGGACGAGGCCGGCGGCATCCGTCGCCCGGACCCGGAGGGTGTGTGCACCGGCCGTCGCAGGCCAGGACCAGATCCACTGGCGCCAGGTGTCGGCCGAGATCGCCGTGGCGAGGGTCGCCTCGGCCCAGGCGCCGCCGTCGACCTGCACTTCCACCCCGCGGATGCCGGTGTGCTGGGCCCACGCGACACCGGCGACGGTCACGGTGCCCGCTCCGGCCCTGGCGCCCGAGCGCGGCACGTCGATCCGGGAGGACACCTTGACCGGGCCCCGCTCGGACCAGCCGCGGTCCGTCCAGTACGCGGTGTGCTGGTCGAACCGGGTGACGTTGAGTTCGACGACCCATTTCGTGGCCGAGACGTAGCCGTAGAGGCCGGGCACGACCATCCGCACCGGGTAGCCGTGTTCGAGCGGGAGCGGGACGCCGTTCATGCCGACCGCGAGGATCGCGTTGCGGCCCGTGTCGGTGAGGACCTCGAGCGGGGTGCTCGCGGTCCAGCCGTCCTGGCTGCGGGAGAGCACCATGTCGGCGCCCGCGGTCGGCACGGCACGGGAGAGCAGGTTCCTGATCGGGTATCCGAGCCACGTCGCGTTGCCGATCAGGTCGCCGCCGACCGGGTTCGAAACGCACATCAGCGTTGTCGTGCTCTCTTCGAGGGGCAGGGCGAGCAGGTCGGCGAAGCTCAGTTCGACCTCGTTCTCGACCATTCCGGTGACCTTGAGCCTCCACGTGCTCGGGTCGATCCTGGGCACCTGGAGTGCGGTGTCGATCCGGTAGAAGTCCGAATTGGCGGTGATGAGCGGCGAGATGCCGTCAACGGAGACGGATGCCGCTGGCGGGATCGCGGGCGCCGTGACGGACGGCGCTGGCAGGGTGAAGAGCGCGCGGGCGGCATCCGCTGCCCGGGTGCCGGCGGACACGACCTGGCCGATCACGAGGGCGACCGCGCCGACGGCAGCACTCGCGCCCGTGTATGCGAGGAAGCGGCGACGGTCGACGTCAGCGCCGCCCGGTGCGGTGTGCGCGGGCGCGGGAGCCGTCTCGGCGCGGAGCCGGGTGATCAGCACGGTCAGGAGCACGGCCGCGACGACCATGGCGACGACGGAGGGAAGGGCGTCGAGGGTCGAAGCGCTCGACCTGCTGAGCACCGCGAACACGGCGAGTCCGCCCGCCGCGACCGTGAGCACGCGCCCGACCGGCGGGCGCAGGAGTTCGAGCACCCCGGCGGCCGCGGCGAGCACCGCTGCGCCGAGGGCGAGGGTCACGATCAGCACGGCCTTGTCGTTCGTGCCGAAGAGGGAGATGACGAGTTCCTTGACCCAGCCGGGCACGAGGTCGATCACGAGGGCGCCGACGGCGAGGACCGGACTGCCGGCCGGCGCGAGCAGCGCAGCGGCCAGTTCGGCGGCGCCGAGACCGGCGAGGGCGGCCGCGATCCCGGCGAGGGCCGCGAGCACGGTGGGCCTGCGGGTCCACGTCCGGCGCGCGCGGGAACCAGGGGAGGGCGTGCGCGCGTCGGGGCCGGTCATCCGTTCAGCCTAAGGCGGCCGCACCGGGGCGCGCCCGCGCATTCCTTACGATTCGCTGGTGTTTTCGCCAGAGTCTCCAGCCGTCGCTTGCCCGTCCTCCGCCCCCTCCGCAGGCAACGGCCAGCGCGATAGGGCAGGATCGAAGGATCATGGCAACTCTGAGCGCCCTCCCGTCCGTCACCGATCCCGACGCCCTGTTCGCGGCATTCGAAGAGTGGGCGACGGACCAGGGCCTCTCGCTGTACCCCGCCCAGGAGGAGGCGCTCATCGAGATCGTCTCGGGGGCGAACCTGATCCTGAGCACGCCGACCGGAACCGGGAAGTCCCTCGTCGCGGTCGGAGCGCACTTCGCCGCGCTCTCCGCGGGCAAGCGCAGTTTCTACACCGCGCCGATCAAGGCGCTCGTGAGCGAGAAGTTCTTCTCCCTCGTCGAGATCTTCGGCGCGGAGAACGTCGGGATGATGACGGGGGACTCCTCGGTCAACTCGGACGCCCCGATCATCTGCTGCACGGCCGAGATCCTCGCGAACCTCGCCCTCCGCAGCGGCGAGGACACCCAGGTCGACCAGGTCGTCATGGACGAATTCCACTTCTACGGCGACCCCGACCGCGGCTGGGCCTGGCAGGTGCCGCTTCTCCTGCTGCCCCGGGTGCAGTTCATCCTGATGAGCGCGACCCTCGGGGACGTGACCGAGATCGCCGACGACCTCGCCCGCCGCACCGGCCGCACGGTCGCGGTCGTCACGGGCGTCGAACGCCCGGTCCCGCTCAACTACTACTACGAGACCACGCCGGTGCACGAGACCGTCGAGGACCTGCTCAAGACCGGCCAGGCGCCGGTCTACATCGTGCACTTCTCCCAGGCCGCCGCCCTCGAACGCGCGCAGGCGCTCTCGAGCGTCAAGGTCGCCACCAAGGAGCAGAAGGAGGCGATCGCTGAGCTGATCGGCGAGTTCCGCTTCACGACGAGCTTCGGCAAGACCCTCTCGCGGCTGATCCGGATGGGCATCGGCGTGCACCACGCCGGCATGCTGCCGAAGTACCGCCGACTCGTCGAGCAGCTCGCCCAGCGCGGCCTGCTCCGGGTGATCTGCGGCACCGACACCCTCGGAGTCGGCATCAACGTGCCGATCCGCACGGTGCTCTTCACCGCCCTGACCAAGTACGACGGCGTCAAGATGCGCCAGCTCAACGCCCGCGAGTTCCACCAGATCGCCGGGCGCGCCGGCCGGGCCGGGTACGACACCGCGGGAACCGTCGTGATCCAGGCCCCCGACCACGAGACCGAGAACCTCAAGGCGATCGAGAAGGCCGGGGACGACCCCAAGAAGAAGCGCAAGATCATCCGCAAGAAGGCGCCGGAGGGCTTCGTGTCCTGGGGCGAGCCGTCGTTCCAGCGCCTCGTCAGCGCCGAGCCGGAGACACTGCACTCGAGCATGCAGATGACCGCCGCGATGCTGATCAACGTGATCGGCCGCGGCGGCGACGCCTTCGCGCACGTCTACGAGCTCGTGTTCGACAACCACGAGCCGTGGAAGCGCCAGCTCGCGCACGCCCGCCGTGCCCTCGGCATCTACAAGACGCTGCGCGCGGCCGGGATCGTCGAGCAGAGCGCGAGCGGGGACATCCGCCTGACCGTCGACCTGCAGCCGAACTTCGCTCTCAACCAGCCGCTCTCGCCGTTCGCGCTCGCCGCGTTCGACCTGCTCGACCCGGAGTCGCCGACCTACGCGCTCGACATGATGTCGATCGTCGAGGCGACCCTCGACGACCCGCGCCCCGTGCTGATGGGCCAGCAGTTCGCGGCCCGCGGCGAAGCCGTCAACGCGATGAAGCGCGAGGGCATCGAATACGACGAGCGGATGGCGCTGCTCGAGGAGATCACCTGGCCGAAGCCCCTCGAGGAGCTGCTGACCTACACCTTCACGACCTACAAGGAGTCGCAGCCCTGGATCGCGGACTTCGAGCTCAGCCCCAAGACGGTCGTGCGCGACATGTACGAACGTGCGATGTCGTTCGGTGAGTTCATCGCGTTCTACAAGCTCGCCCGCTCAGAGGGCGTCGTGCTGCGCTACCTGTCCGACGCCTACCGGGCCGCCCGGCAGACCATCCCGGACGAGGCCAAGACCGAGGACCTGCTCGACCTGATCGAGTGGCTCGGCGAACTCGTGCGCCAGGTCGACTCGAGCCTCCTCGACGAGTGGGAGGAGCTCATCCACCCTGACCTCGAAGCGCACGAGCAGGGCGCCGTGTCCGTGCTGCCGCCGCCCCCGCGCCGGCTCACCACGAACGTGCGCGCCTTCCGGATCCTCGTGCGCAACGAGCTGTTCCGGCGCGTTCAGCTCGCGGCGCTCGAGAACTACGACGCGCTCGGCGAGCTCGACCGCGAGCACGGCTTCACGGCGGATGCCTGGGGAGACGCCATGGACGGATACTTCGCCGAACACGACGAGGTCCTCACCGGCGCCAACGCGCGCGGGTCCGGCATGCTGATCCTCGACGAGGGTGCAACGGAGTGGACCGTCCGGCAGATCCTCGACGACCCGGCGGGCGATCACGACTGGGGGATCAGCGCGACGATCGATCTCGCCGAATCGGACGACCTCGGCGCCGCGCACGTCCGGGTCACGGCGGTCAATCGGCTCTAAGGTCGGCCCGTGCCTGGTGCAGACCGTACCTGGTGCAGACCGTACCTGGTGCTTGGAGCGCGGTGGCGGCGGGCGGCGGGTGCCCCGCGGAGTAGCGTGGAAGCATGAGTGCAGCCGACAACATCGCCCGTCCGATCCGATCCGCCGTGATCGGCTTCGGCCTCTCCGGGAGGGTGTTCCACAGCCCGTTCCTCGCCGCGAACCCAGAATTCTCCCTCGACGCGATCGTCACGGGCGACCCCGTGCGGCGCCAGCAGGCGGCAGAGACCTATCCGGGTGTGCGCCTGATGCACACCGTCGACGAGCTCCTCGCCGCAGCGGACGACCTCGACCTCGTCGTGATCGGCTCCCCGCCGGGCAGCCACGTCGCACTCGCCCATGCCGCGCTCGACGCGGGCCTCGCCGTCGTCATCGACAAGCCGTTCGCTCCCACGAGCATCGCAGGCCAGGGGCTCATCGAGAAGGCCAAACGCCTCGGCCTGCTGCTCACCGTGTTCCAGAACCGGCGCTGGGACGGTGACTTCCTGACCCTGAAGGCGCTCATCAATGAGGGCGCCCTCGGCGAGGTGCGGCACTTCGAGTCGCGGTTCGAGTTCTGGCGCCCGACACCGTCGGCCAAGGCCTGGAAGGCGAGCGCCGGCATCCGTGAGGGCGGCGGGATTCTCTTCGACCTCGGCGCGCACCTGATCGACCAGGCCCTGCAGCTCTTCGGGCCGGTCGATGACATCTACGCAGAGATCGCGACCCGCGTGCCCGGCGGGAACGCCGACGACGACACCTTCGTGTCGCTGCACCACGGTTCCGGGGTGCGATCGCACCTGTGGATGAACGGGACCGCCGCCCAGGTCGGGCCGCGTTTCCACGTGCTCGGCTCTGAATCGGGGTACACGAAGTGGGGCCTCGACGGCCAGGAGGCCACCCTTGCCGCCGGTGCTCTTCCGACGGATGCCGGTTTCGGTATCGAGCACGAGTCGGCCTGGGGCATGCTCGGGCTCGACGGCGCCCAGCACGCGGTGCCCACCGAACCCGGCGACTACGCGGCCTTCTACCGGGGACTCGCCGACGCGCTGCTGCGCGGTGCGCCTGCTCCCGTCGACCCGGAGGACTCGCTGCGCGTGGTCGGGATCATCGAGCGGATCTTCCGCCAGACCCGCTAGCGGCATCCGCTCGCCGGGCGGTCGAACGTCGACGTCGAGCGCTGGTGTTGCGCCGCTCCGCGCGTGGTCGACCACCCGCGCACCGGCGGAACACCCGCGCTCGGTGCGGTGGATGCCCGCTTAAAGCAAGCGACCGGCCCCGGCCGGACCGGGCAACCGTGTGCTCGCCCGCGCATCACGTTCTTCCGGTCCGACCGATGCCGGTCGGCTTCAGCGCCCCAACACGTTGGGACTGGTTGTACTCTCGTTCACCGAGATGAACGAGCAGTGTGGATCGGCTGAACGAGAGGTGCCGTTTCCCGGCCTCCCGGCGACCGGGTATCGGCGCCGGTTCCACCCTGCCGGACGAAGCTGCCGGGCAGGCGCGTGCAGGCTATGGAGCGATCCACGGGGAATCTGATGCGCGTGCGCCGGGAATGGCGTGTGACTAGCGCTTCGTTGTCCAGTCGAGGTTGATGACGTCGTTGATGTAGATGTCCTCGCCGAGGCCGGGCACCGACGGATTCATCCGGAGGAGCTGTTGCACGGGCACGTCGAAACGCTGCGCGATCGCGAAGAAGTCGTCGCCCTCGACGACCGTGTAGGTCTGGAGTGCGCCGGCGCCGTTTGACGCGGCGGATCCCTCGGCGCCCGCTGTCGCTCCCAGATCGGTCGCAGGCCCCTCCGGAATCGGCGCGACGGGGATTGCAGCGGCGTTCGGGGTTGTCGTGGGTGCCGATCCCTTCGGCGGGTTGGGGATGAGCGGCACCTCCACGGGCGTCGGGGTGGGCGTGGGCGTCGGCGTCGGCGTGGGAGTCGGTGTCTGGGTGACGACGACGGTGGCCGTGACGACCGCAGGCGCCGGAGCCGCCGCGCACCCGGACAGGCCGAGAACGAGGATCCCGGAGATCAGGATCGCGGTGGATGGGCCCGCGGCCCGGAATGAGTGCTGGGACGACCGAATACGCATGAGACCCCCGGAATGCCGTGAACGTGATGAATGCGGCGCGACAGGGGAACGAAAGGGCTGCGCCCGACATCCGTATCGCGTGTGCCTGCCCAGTTTAGGCTGGTCGGGTCAACATTCGATCACGTTGACGGCGAGACCGCCCTCGCTCGTTTCCTTGTACTTCGTCATCATGTCGAGGCCGGTCTGGCGCATGGTCTCGATGACGGTGTCGAGGGAGACGAGGTGGGTGCCGTCGCCGTGCAGGGCGAGGCGGGCAGCGGAGACCGCCGTCGACGACGCGATCGCGTTGCGCTCGATGCACGGCACCTGCACGAGGCCTCCGACGGGGTCGCAGGTGAGACCGAGGTGGTGCTCCATCGCGATCTCGGCGGCGTTCTCGACCTGGCGCGGGGTGCCGCCGAGCACCGCGCAGAGCGCGCCGGAGGCCATCGCGCACGCTGATCCGACCTCGGCCTGGCAGCCGCCTTCCGCGCCGGATATGGAGGCGTTGGCCTTCACGAGGGATCCGATCGCGGCCGCCGTGAGCAGGTAGCGGCGGATGCCCTCGGCGTTCGCCCCAGGGACGAACCGCAGGTAGTAGTGCCCGACGGCCGGGATGATTCCCGCCGCACCGTTGGTCGGGGCCGTGACGACGCGGCCTCCGGAGGCGTTCTCCTCGTTGACCGCGAGGGCGAAGGCGTGCAGCCACTCGGTCGAGGTGTCTCGCTCGCGCAGGGGCAGCAGCTCATATTCCTCGAGCTGCATGCGAATGGCGGCGGCACGGCGCTTGACCTTGAGGCCCCCGGGAAGGGTGCCGGCCGTGGCCAATCCGGCCTCGACGCAGACGTGCATCGCGTCCCAGATCGCGTCGAGCCCGGCGTCGAGGGCTTCGGCCCCGTGGATGGACTCCTCGTTCTCGCGGGCGATCGCGGCGATGTCGACCCCGCGGGCATCGCAGAGTGCGAGCAGCTCGGCGCTCGAGTCGTAGTCCATCGGCCGGGGAGAGGTCGTCGGCGGAACCATGGGGTCGCCCTCGCGCCGGATGAAGCCGCCTCCGATCGAGTACCAGGTCTCCTCGAACAGGGGGAGGGCATCCGTCGCCGACCACGCTTGCAGGGTGAGCGCGTTGGGGTGGCCGGGCAGCCTGGTGCGCGCTTCGAAGCGGATGTCGCCGCGCTCGACCGCTATCGTGTGGCGGCCGTCGAGGAGCAGCGTTGCGCCCTCGTCCAGGTCGGCCCACGATCCGTGGACGGCGGCAGGGTCGCAGGTCTCCGGGTGCAAGCCGGTGAGACCGGCGAGGACGGCGTCGGGAGTGCCGTGGCCGAGGCCCGTCGAGCCGAGCGAACCGTAGAGCGAGCAGCTCACCCGGGTGACCTCGCCGAGCCGGCCGCTTTCGGTGAGGTGGGCGGCGAAGGCGCGGGCGGCCCGCATCGGGCCGACCGTGTGGGAGCTGGAGGGGCCGATCCCGATGGAGAACAGATCGAGGGCCGAGACATACGCGGACATCCGTCCATCGTATGCGCGTCGGCCGCCCGCGTCCGGGGGCGCGCGGTCGCCCTGTCCGGGTGTCGGCTCGCCCGGCCGGTGCTGAGGTGTCGCAGATCGACGTTCCCTGGGCCGGGGAACGTCGATGTGCGACACCTCAGCCGGTCTGTGACGCCGCGCGACTCGCGAGCTGGGCCGGTGCCCGCGCAGGCTGGCAGGATGGGCGCATGAGCCTCGGATCAGTTGTGCACACCGCCGCCGTCGAGCGTGTCGACACCGTCGTGATCGGCGGCGGGGCCATGGGCTCGGCGACGACGTGGCAGCTCGCGCGGCGCGGACACCCCGTGCTCCTCCTCGAGCGCTTCGAGCCGGGCCACAAGAACGGCGCCTCGCACGGCGCATCGCGCAACTTCAACACCGCGTACGCCGATCCCACCTACGTCGGCATGCTCGCGGAGGCCGTGCCGCTCTGGCGCGAGCTCGAGGCCGAGTCGGGGGCCGCGGTCTTCGACCAGGTCGGCGTGGTCAACCATGGGCCGAACCCGGCGTTCGACGCCGTCGCGGATGCGCTCCGCTCAGCGGGGCTCGGAGCCGAGTTCCTCACTCCGGAGGCGGCGGGGGAGCGTTGGCCGGGCATCCGCTTCGACGGCCGGGTGCTGCACAACCCCGACGCCGGGCGCATCAACGCGGATGCTGCGGTGGCGGCACTGCAGGCGGCCGCGGCCGCAGCAGGGGCCGAGGTTCGGAACGGTGTGCGGGTGCTGCGGGTCGACGTGATCGGGGACGACCGGGTGCGCGTGACGACGGCGACCGGCGTCATCGAAGCGCGACACGTCGTCGTCACGGTCGGCGCGTGGACCTCCGGCCTGCTCACCGGGGTGCTCGCGGTGCCGCGGCTTCGGGTGACCCAGGAGCAGCCGGCGCACTTCGCCCAGCGCGACGCGGCGGCCCAGGACTGGCCCGGCTTCAACCACGCCCGCGACACCACGGACCCGCGGTACGGTTACTGGTACTCCCCGGTCTACGGCATGCGCACCCCGGGAGAGGGGATCAAGGCCGGCTGGCACGGTGTCGGTCCGGTCACCGATCCGGACCGACGCAGCTTCCTGCCCGAGCCCGTGCAGCTCGCGGCCCTGCAGCGCTACGTGCGCGAGTGGTTGCCGGGTGCCGACGCCGACGTCCTCGAGCCGGTCAGCTGCACATACACGACCACGGCAGACGAGGACTTCGTGCTCGACAGGGTCGGACCGGTCACCGTCGGCGCGGGCTTCAGCGGGCACGGGTTCAAGTTCACGCCGACGGTCGGGCGGATCCTCGCGGATCTGGCCACGGATGCTGCAGCCGCGCCGCCCCGCTTCGCCCTGTCCCGCACGCCCAACGCTGGCCCCGGCGGCTGGCTCGCCCGCGGCTGATCCGCGCGGCGCCACGCGCGCCCCTGCCCGACCAGCCCGCGCGGCACCCGCGCTCGCGGCACCCGCGCTCGCAGCACCCGCGAGAGTACACTTTTGGCCCTTAAACTCGCGGNCTCGCAGCACCCGCGAGAGTACACTTTTGGCCCTTAAACTCGCGGTTTAAGGGCCAAAAGTGTACTCTCGCGGGACCCGAAGCGTGCGACACGTGGTATCGCTGCGGCGCGACCCGACCTGCGCGAACCGCGGCGGTCGACCCGCGACAGGCGACCGGTCAGGCGAGCAGGACGGCGCCGTAGGCGAGGGCGGCGATGAGCGCCCAGGACCCGAGGCCGACGGTGAGTGCGCGACCGCCGGTGCGCACGAGCACCCCGAGCTGCACCGCCGCGCCGAGGCCGAAGAGCGCGGTCGCGAGGAAATAGGTCTGCAGGGTGTCAGCGACGAGGAGCACGCCCTCGGGCAACGGCACAAGGGTGCGGAGCATCACGGCAGCCAGAAAGCCGACGACGAAAAGCGGGACGATCGGGGGATGCCGCGTCGAGTCATCCGCGGACGCCGCAGCGAGGGTGCCGGACCGCAGGGGCACCGCATCCGAGGTCGAGGCTGCCTCGCTGCCGTCTCTGCGGCGCTCCTGCAGGGACACCCCGGCGACGATCGGCGCGAGCATGAGCACCCGGGTGAGCTTGACGACGATCGCCACGGCGAGGGCGGCCGGCCCGGCGACCTGGGCGGTGGCGACGACCTGGCCGACATCGTGCACGCTGGCGCCGACCCACTGGCCGTACTGCAGGGCGTCGAGGCCGAGCGGATGCCACAGGGCGGGCAGGACCGCGATCGCGAGGGTTCCGCAGAGGGTGACGAGGGCGATCGGTGTTGCGGTGTCGTCATCGTCCGCGTGCACCACGGCACTCATGGCGCCGATCGCGGACGCGCCGCAGACCGAGAATCCGGTCGCGATCAGGAGGGGCTGGTGCCCCGGGAGGCCCATCCTGCGGCCGAACCACAGTGTGCCGAAGAACGTGAGAACGACGATAGCGACGGTCGTCGCGATGGTCACCCAGCCGAGGCCGAGGATGTCGACGAGGCTGAGCTTGAGGCCGAGCAGCACGATTCCGAGGCGCATGATGCGTTTGGAGGCGACCGAGAGGCCCGGCGCGAGCACTCCGGTGAGTTGCCGGCGCGCAACCGGCAGCTGGCCGGCGACGATTCCGAACACCACGGCGGCCGTGAGAAGCGGGATCCCGGGGACGAGGGCGTGCACGAGCCCGGCAAGGAGTGCGGCGGCGACCGCGACGAGCACGCCCGGCAGCCACATGGATTCGAGCCTACTCCCGCGTCACCGGCGCCGGTCCCTCACGCCGAGCGCTGGCGGTGCACCACCCGCGCAACGGCGGAACACCCGCGCTCGGCGGAAAGCCGTCAGCGGTGGTGGAAGCGCGCGACCATGGGGCAGTCGAACGGATCGCGGGCGGCGAGGCCGACCGTGTTCAGGTACTCGATGACGATCCCGTACGACTGGAACAGGCCCGTCTCCGTGTACAGGATGTTGTGCGACTGGCAGTATTCCTTGGTGATCTCCTGCGCCTTCCGCAGGTGCGGGCGGGCCATGTTCGGGAACAGGTGGTGCTCGACCTGGTAGTTCAGGCCGCCCATGAAGGTGTCCATGAAGGTGCCGCCGCGGATGTTGCGCGAGGTCAGGACCTGGCGGCGCAGGAAGTCGACCTTGCTGTCGTGGGGGAGCTGCGGCATCCCCTTGTGGTTCGGGGCGAAGGATGCGCCCATGTAGACCCCGAAGACGGCGAGCTGCACGCCGATGAAGGCGAAGGCCATGCCGAGCGGCAGGAAGTAGAAGATCACGGCGACGTAGAGCACGATACGGGTCGTGAGCATGCTGATCTCGAGCCAGCGCTTGTCGACCTTGCCGCGGCCGAAGACCGTGCGGAAGCCCTGGACGTGAAGGTTGAAGCCCTCGGCCATCAGGAGCGGGAAGAACAGGTAGCCCTGCTTGCGCGTGACGAACGAGCCGAGCCAGGACACCTTCGCGGCGTCCTCCTCGCGGAAGACGATGAAGTCGGGGTCGATGTCGGGGTCTTTGCCGATCACGTTCGGGTTGGCGTGGTGGCGGCTGTGCTTGTTCATCCACCAGGCGTAGCTGATGCCGACGAACAGGTTCGCGAGGATGCGGCCGGCCTTGTCGTTGGCGGGTCCGGACTCGAACACCTGCCGGTGCGAGGCCTCGTGGGCGAGGAACGCGAACTGGGTGAGGATGATGCCGAGCACGCCGGCGATGATCAGCTGGTACCAGCTGTCGCCGAGGAGCACGAAACCGGTGCCGAGACCCGCAGTTGCGAGGATGAGCATGCCGAAGACGAACCAGTAGAACCCGGTCGCGCGCTTCAGGAGGCCCAGGTTGCGCACAGTGTGCAGCAGCGAGGAGTACTCGGTGGTGGGATTCTTCGAGTCGCCACCCCGACGGGTCTTGACGATGCGCACCGTGGGTGCGACGGATGCTTCCGACATGAGGCCTTTGGTTTGGATCTGGACTTCTCAGTCGGTTCTGGAGCAATCACTCGTGGTGCAGATAGAAGTATCCTACGGGCGCACCCCCGGTCCGTGGGTCGGATTCACAACGGTTTCCCAGTCGCTATATGGCCCAAACGGCATATGAAGAGTCCTCAAATCGCCGAAACGGTACGAAACCGCAGGGTGTCCTTCGCCCGGAATTCCGGGGATCCGGGCGCGGCTATCGCCAGCTCGGCAGCCAAATATGCATCTGCCAGAACGAGAACGGGATCTGCATTCCCGTCCAGAGCGGGTAGAAGAAGGCGCTGACCAGCACCGCAGCCACGAGGTAGCCGATCAGCACACGGATGCCGACGGTCCGGTCCGGTTCGCGCGTCACGGCGTCCGCCCCGACCCCGCCGGTGCCCGGCGCGAGTCCGAGCACGAGACCGATCACGAACGTGAGGGCGAGGATCAGGTACGGCTCGAAGGCGATCGAGTAGAACTGGAAGACCGTTCGGCCGGTGTACATCAGCCAGGGCAGGTACCCGGCGACCATGCCCATCAGGATCAGGCCCACCCGCCATTCCCGGTACCGGGCGAGGCGATAGACGAGGTAGAGCACGGCGGCGGTCCCGGCCCACCAGATCAGCGGGTTGGCGATCTCGGTGATCGCCTCTGAGCAGGTCGAGAAGCTGCAGGTGCCCTCACCGGCCGCAGACGACTGGTAATACATGCTCGTCGGGCGCACCATGAACAGCCAGGTCAGCGGGTTCGACTGGTACGGGTGCGGCGTGACGAGGCCGACGTGATAGGTGTATGCGGCGACCTGGTAGTGCCAGAAACTCTGGACGACATGCGGCACCCAGGCGAATGCCCCGGTCCAGGCCGTCTCGGGGGAGTCTGCCCAGGTGCGGTAGAAGCCGCCCGTGGTGACGAACCAGCCCGTCCACGAGCTGAGGAAGGTCGTGACCGCGATCGGCACCATCAGCAGGAAGCTGATCGGACCCTGCTTGAGGATGGCACCGCTCGCCCAGAACGGGATGCCGGCCCGCCGGCGGGCGAGGGCGTCCACGACCACGACGTAGACGCCGAAAGCGGCGAGGAAGTACAGGCCGGACCACTTGACGCTCATGGTCAACCCGAAGGCGAGGCCCGCGGCGAGGAGCCACGGCCGGAACCACATCGCGGGCCCCCAGCCGGGCCACTCGCCCGTCTCCGCCCGTTTCGCCATCCAGGCGGCAAGGCGGGTCGCGTGCCACTCCCGGTCGAGCAGGATCGCCCCGAACCCGAGAAGCGCGAAGAACATCACATAGTTGTCGAGCAACGCCACCCGGCTCATCACGATCGCGTTGCCGTCGATCGCGAACAGGAACCCGCCGATGACCGCGAGCAGGGTCGAGCCGAACAGCTTCCTGATGATGAGCATCAGCAGCACGACCGCGAGAATGCCGATCAGGGCCGTCACGATGCGCCAGCCCCAGCTGTTTCCCGGCCCGAATGCGGCCATCCCGAGTGAGATCAGCCACTTCCCGAGCGGCGGATGCACGACGAACGATCCGACGTCGGTGAAGATATTCGCATTGCCGTTTGCGAAGATCTCGTCGGCCTTGTCCGGCCAGGTGGACTCGTAGCCGTTGTTGAAGAGGCTCCAGGCATCCTTGACGTAGAAGGTCTCGTCGAAGACGAGCGCGTGCGGGGAGCCGAGGTTCCAGAGGCGGAGAACGGCGGCCACGACGACCACGAACAGGGGGCCGGCCCACGGGAACCAGCGGCGTATGAGGAGCACGCTGACCATCGTAGTGAGCGGTGGTTATGCGCGGACTGCGAGACTGGGGGAATGATCATCCTCGCTGCCACCCCGATTGGAAACCTCGGCGACGTCTCGCGCCGGCTGGTCGAGGCGCTCACGACCGCCACGGTCATCGCGGCGGAGGACACCCGCGTCACCGTGCATCTGCTCAAGGCCCTCGCGATCGAGAACCGTCCGCAGCTGATCAGCCTGCACGACCACAACGAACGGGTGAAGGCGGCTGAGCTCGTCGAGCTGGCCCGGGACACCGACCTGCTCGTGCTGAGCGACGCCGGCATGCCGACCGTCTCCGACCCCGGCTTCCACCTCGTCGATGCCGCCGTCGCCGCCGGCGTCACGGTCACCGTGCTGCCCGGCCCGTCCGCAGTGCTCACCGCCCTCGCCGTCTCCGGGCTGCCGACCGACCGGTTCACCTTCGAGGGCTTCCTGCCCCGCAAGCACGGCGACCGGATGTCTGCCCTCCGCGAGGTGGCCGACGAACGCCGCACCATGGTCTTCTTCGAGTCGCCGAACCGGCTCGCCGCCTCCCTCATCGACCTCGCCGAGGTGCTCGGCGCCGACCGCCGCGTCGTGGTCTGCCGCGAGCTCACCAAGTTCTTCGAGGAGGTCAAGCGCGGCACCGCCGCCGAACTGGCCGAGTGGGCGGCAGCGGGCGTCAAGGGCGAGATCGCGATCGTCGTCGCCGGGGCCGAGAAGCGCGTGCTCGACCTCGCGACCGGGGTCGCGGAGGTGCTCGCCCAGGTCGCGGCCGGCGCCCGGCTCAAGGAGGCCGCAGCAGACGTGTCCGCGGTGTCCGGCCTCGGCAAGCGCGACCTCTACGAGGCCGCCCTCGCGCAGAAGCCGGGGGCGCGTGGGCCGGCCGCGCCGCAGCATCCGCCCCTGCCGTTCTGACCCGAACCGAGGCGGGACGTAACCCGGCCCGGGGCATCCGTTGCTCCCAATAGACTGGGGGCATGTCCGCCGGAGCATCCTTTTACATCACCACGCCCATTTTCTATGTGAATGATGTGCCCCACATCGGTCACGCGTACACGGAAGTGGCCGCAGACCTCCTCGCGCGCTGGCACCGGCAGGCCGGCGAGGACGCCTGGCTGCTCACCGGTACCGACGAGCACGGCCAGAAGATCCTGCGCACCGCGACCGCGAACGGCGTCACCCCGAAGGAATGGGCCGACCGCCTCGTCGAGACCGCGTGGAAGCCGCTGCTCAAGACTGTCGACATTCGCAACGACGACTTCATCCGCACGACCGACGAACGCCACGAGGTCAACGCGCAGAAGTTCCTGCAGCACCTCTACGACGCCGGCCATATCTACACGGGCGAGTACGAGGGCTTCTACTGCGTCGGCTGCGAGGAATACAAGCAGCCGAGCGACCTGATCGAGGGCACCGGCGAGTTCATCGGCCAGCAGGTCTGCGCCATCCACTCCCTCCCGGTCGAGCTGCTCCACGAGAAGAACTACTTCTTCCGGATGAGCACCTTCGCCGAGCGCCTGCTCGCCCTCTACGAGGAAGACCCCGACTTCGTCCAGCCCGAGAGCGCCCGCAACGAGGTCATCTCCTTCGTGAAGCAGGGCCTTTCCGACCTGTCGATCTCGCGCTCGAGCTTCGACTGGGGCATCAAGGTGCCGTGGGACGACAGCCACGTCGTCTACGTCTGGTTCGACGCGCTGCTCAACTACATCACCGCCGCCGGTTACGGGCAGGACGACGAGCGGTTCAGCAGGCTCTGGCCGGCCACGCACATCGTCGGCAAGGACATCCTCCGGTTCCACGCCGTGATCTGGCCCGCCATGCTGATGGCCGCCGGGCTCCCGGTGCCGCGCCGGGTCTTCGGCCACGGCTGGTTGCTCGTCGGCGGCGAGAAGATGAGCAAGTCCAAGCTCACCGGCATCGCCCCGAGCCAGATCACCGACACCTTCGGCTCCGACGCGTTCCGCTACTACTTCATGCGCGCCATCAGCTTCGGACAGGACGGCTCGTTCTCCTGGGAGGACCTCTCCGCCCGGTACCAGTCCGAGCTCGCCAACGGCTTCGGCAACCTCGCCTCCCGCGTCATCGCCATGGTCGTGCGCTACTGCGATGGCGAGATCCCGGTCACGACGGCCTTCACCGAGGCGGACGCGGCCATCCGGGCCACCGAGATCCGGGTGACGGATGCCGCGGGCGAGGCCATCTCCCGCCTCGCGATCCACGAGGCGATCGCATCCGTCTGGGAACTCGTCGACGAGCTCAACGGCTACATCACGACCCAGGAACCGTGGGGCCTCGCCAAGGACCCCGCCGACCGCGACCGGCTCGACGCCGTGCTGTTCACCGCCGTGCGCGGCCTCGGCACCCTCGCCGTGCTGCTCTCCCCGGTCGTCCCCGAGGCGTGCGCCAAGCTCTGGTCCGCCCTCGGCGGAGAGGGCCTCGTCACCGACCAGCGCATCGACCGCGCGTGGGAGTGGACCGGAGGCACCCACGTCTCCCCGCTCGAGGCGCTCTTCCCGCGCATCGAGGCGACGGTTGGCTAACGAACCCGTCCGCCAGCGTGAGCAGACCGCCGGCCGCGACCTGAGCTACCCGGCCCCGCCGGAGTCGCTCCCCGTGCCGGTGTACGACAACCACACCCATCTCGAGATCAGCGACGGCGAGCATCCGCTCAGCCTCGCCGAACAGCTCGACCGGGCCGTGAGCGTGGGCGTGCAGGGCGTGATCCAGGTCGGCGGCGACCGGGAGACCTCCCGCTGGTCGGCCGAGGCCGCCGCGAGCGAGCCACGCATGCTCGCGGCGGTCGCGATCCACCCGAACGAGGCACCGGACTACGAACAGGCCGGCACGCTCGACGACGCCCTCGCCGAGATCAGCGAACTCGCCGGGCGCCCGCGGGTCGTCGCGATCGGCGAGACCGGGCTCGACTTCTTCCGCACCGGGCCGGAGGGGCTCGCCGCCCAGTACCGCAGCTTCGAGGCGCACATCGAGATCGCGAAGCAGAACGGCCTCGCCCTGCAGATCCACGACCGCAACGCGCACGCCGAGGTCATCGCGACCCTGCTGCGGGTCGGCGCCCCCGAGCGCACGGTCTTCCACTGCTTCTCCGGGGACGCCGAGATGGCCGCGATCTGTGCAGAACACGGCTGGTACCTCTCCTTCGCCGGCAACGTCACGTTCAAGAACGCCGGCATGCTCCGCGCGGCCCTCGCCGCTGCTCCCCGCGAGCTGCTGCTCGTCGAGACGGACGCCCCCTTCCTCACCCCCATGCCCTTCCGCGGCCGCCCGAACGCGCCGTACCTGCTGCCGCACACCCTGCGCGCGATGGCCAACCACCTCGAAACGGATGTCGCCATGCTGGCCGCCCAGATCTCCACCACCACCGAACGCGTCTACGGGCGCTGGGACGCCGAACCCGTCGTGCCGGCGCCGTCCGCGCCGACCGTCAGCCTCGGGGGTCTCCAGTGAGCGACGCCGAGAACACTCCGGTGACCCCGGCCACGGATGCCGCCCTGCCCGCCGAGCCCACGGCATCCGCCGCGCCCGTTGCCCGTTCACTGCTCGGGCCGGCCGAGATCCGCGACCTCGCCGAGATGCTCGGCGTGAACCCGACCAAGAAGCTCGGCCAGAACTTCGTGATCGACGGCAACACCGTCCGCCGCATCGTCAAGGTCGCCGCGATCACCCCAGAGGACACCGTCGTCGAGGTCGGACCCGGCCTCGGCTCGCTCACCCTCGGGCTCCTCGAGACCGGTGCGCGCGTCGTCGCCGTCGAGATCGACGACCGCCTCGCCGAGCAGCTCCCGCTCACCGTCGAGCTGATGCACCCGGACGCGCCGCTCGTCGTGCTCCGCGCCGACGCACTCAAGATCACCGACCTGCCGGGGGAGCCGACCCGGCTCGTCGCCAACCTGCCGTACAACGTCTCGGTGCCGGTCCTGCTGCACATGCTCGAGCACTTCCCGTCGATCCGCGCCGGCGTCGTGATGGTGCAGGCCGAGGTCGGCGAACGGCTCGCCGCGCCCCCCGGCTCGAAGGTCTACGGCAGCCCAAGCGTCAAGGCCGCCTGGTACGGGGCCTTCCGCACCGCGGGCAAGGTCAGCCGCCAGGTGTTCTGGCCGGTGCCGAACGTCGACTCGATCCTGATCGCGTTCCAGCGCCGCGAGAGCCCGCTCGAGAGCGAGGACCTGCGCCTCGCGACGTTCGCGCTCGTCGACGGCGCCTTCCAGCAGCGCCGCAAGATGCTCCGCCAGTCTCTCTCGACCGTGCTCGGCGACTCGGCAACGGCGACCGCGATCCTCGAAGCTGCCGGCATCGACCCCACCGAGCGCGGCGAACAGCTCACCGTCGACGCCTTCCTCGCCATCGCCAGGTCCTGGACCGCCGCCGACCCGTCCTGACCCCGCGCACGAGGGGGCTGTGCGGCTGAGCTAGGTTAGAACCATGACCAACGCGGCCACATCTCACGTTGTGCACGCGCGGGCGCCGGGCAAGATCAACGTCTTCCTGAAGGTCGGTGCCGTGCTCGAAGACGGCTACCACGAAGTCGCGACCGCCTACCAGGCCGTGTCGCTCAGCGAAGACGTGCGCGCCTATCCCGCCGACGACTTCTCCTGCGAATTCACCGGCTCGATCGACACCTCCGGCCTTGCGACCGACGGCAGCAACCTCGCGATCCGGGCCGCTCGCGCCCTCGCCCGCCGGTCCGGCTACCGCGGCGGCGTGCATCTCAAACTCGAGAAGAACGTGCCGATCGCCGGGGGAATGGGCGGCGGATCGGCCGACGCCGCCGCAACCCTGCTCGCGTGCGACGCCCTCTGGGGCACCGAGGCGACCCGCGAGGAACTGCTCGCCATCGCCGCGACGCTCGGCGCCGACGTCCCCTTCGCGTTCACGGGCGGCACCGCCGTCGGCACCGGCCGCGGCGACCAGTTGAGCCCCGCGCTCGCCAAGGGCCAGTTCCACTGGGTGCTCGCCCTGGCCGACTTCGGCATGTCCACCCCCGGCGTGTACCAGGAACTCGACCGCCACCGTGAGCGCCATGCCCAGGACATCTTCCCGGCTCAGGCGCAGCCGACCGTCGACGCCAACGTGCTCCAGGCCCTGCGCGCCGGCGATGCCCGGATGCTCGCCGAGTCCCTGCACAACGACCTCCAGGCCCCGGCGCTGCACCTCGCCCCCGGCCTCGGCAAGGTCATCGAGCTCGGCGAGGAGAACGGCGCCCTCGCCGGCATCGTCTCCGGGTCCGGCCCAACGGTCGCGTTCCTCGTGGCGGATGCCGACAGCGCGCTCGAGCTCCAGGTCGCGCTGAGCGCCTCCCGCCTGCACGTGGTGCGGGCGACGGGCCCGGTCCACGGCGCCCGTCTCGTCCACGACTGAGCCGCGGCATCCGCCTGCCCCGACCCGCGCGCCGGGCTCCCAGCCGCGCACGGTAAAGTTGTAAGCTATGGCACATTTGCTCGGGGCCGAGTCCCTGCACCTTGAATACCCCACCCGCGTCATCTTCGACTCCGTCACCGTCGGACTCAACGAGGGCGACCGCATCGGAGTCGTGGGGCGCAACGGTGACGGCAAGTCCACCCTGCTGAGCCTCCTCGCCGGACGCATCGAACCCGACTCCGGCCGCGTCACCCGCCGCCGCGGCGTCACGATCGGCGTGCTCGACCAGTCCGATGCGCTCGCCTCAGGCCAGACCGTCGGCCACACCGTCGTCGGCACCATGGACGAGCACCTCTGGGCAGGGGACGCCAAGGTCCGCGACGTCATCGGCGGACTCGTGCGCGACATCCCCTGGGACGCCCTTGTCGACGACCTTTCCGGTGGCCAGCGCCGCCGGGTCGCCCTCGCCGCCGTGCTGATCGGCGACCACGACGTGATCTTCCTCGATGAGCCCACCAACCACCTCGACGTCGAGGGCATCACCTGGCTCGCCGGGCACCTGCGCAACCGCTGGGCGACGAACTCCGGCGGCCTCGTGGTCGTGACCCACGACCGGTGGTTCCTCGACGAGGTCTGCAACCAGACCTGGGAGGTGCACGACCGTCTGATCGAACCCTTCGAGGGCGGCTACGCCGCGTACATCCTGCAGCGCGTCGAGCGCGACCGGATGAGCGCCGCGACAGAGTCGAAGCGCCAGAACCTGATGAAGAAGGAGCTCGCCTGGCTCCGCCGCGGCGCCCCCGCCCGCACCGCCAAGCCCAAGTTCCGCATCGACGCGGCCAACGAGCTCATCGAGAACGAGCCGCCGCCCCGCGACACCGTCACGATGCAGTCGATGGCGATGCAGCGCCTCGGCAAGGACGTCGTCGACCTCATCGACGTCTCGGTGGACTTCGAGGACAAGCACGTGCTGAAGGACATCACCTGGCGGATCGCCCCCGGGGAACGCACCGGCATCATGGGCGTCAACGGCGCGGGCAAGTCCACGCTGCTGAACCTCGTCGCCGGTACCCTCCAGCCGACGAGCGGCCACGTCAAGCGCGGTAAAACCATCAAGGTCGCCGTGCTCACCCAGCAGCTCTTCGAGCTCGAGGGCATCCAGAACGACCGGGTCAGCGAGGTCATCGGCCGCCAGAAGACGAGCTACATCGCCGGAGGCAAGGAGATCACCCCCGGCCAGATGCTCGAGCGGATGGGCTTCATGAGCGCCCAGCTCGTCACCCAGGTCAAGGACCTCTCCGGTGGCCAGAAGCGCCGCCTGCAGCTGCTGCTGATCGTGCTCGACGAGCCGAACGTGCTCATCCTCGACGAGCCCACCAACGACCTGGACACCGACATGCTCGCGGCCATGGAGGACCTGCTCGACTCCTTCCCCGGCACCCTGCTCGTCGTCTCGCACGACCGGTACCTGATCGAACGCGTCACCGACAACCAGTACGCGGTCACCGAGGGCGGCTTCCGCCACCTGCCCGGCGGCGTCGACCAGTACCTCGAGATGCGCAAGCAGCAGATCAACGACTCCGACAAGCCCGCAGAGGCGAACGCCTCGAACACCTCCGGCGGCAAGCCGGCCAGGAACCTGGCCATCGGCGGCGCAGAGCTCCGCAACGCGCAGAAGGAACTCGCCTCCATCGAGCGCAAGGTCGCCAAGCAGAAGTCCCGGATCGTGGTGTTGAACCAGAACATGGTCAGCCACGACCAGAACGACTACGCAGGCCTCGGCGAGCTCGGCACCGAGCTGCAGGGTCTCGAATCCTCCATCTCGAGCTTCGAAACTCGCTGGCTCGAACTTTCGACGCTGATCGAGGGTTAAAACCGCGGATGCTGTGACCGCGTGTTACGCAGCGGCGTGCGCGGCGCAGCATCCTTTGTTAACCTGAAGGTGTGCCTCGCGATGCAGCGGCACAGACTCCCACCCCTTCGTGCCGTGGCTTTGCTGTGCCCTTGATTGCCGAGGCTCGTCCACGAGACAGCACTCGCGGCTCTCACCCGCAGCACACCCAAGGGGATTCACCACGTGAAAAAGTCAACTCTGTCCAAGCGCTTGCTCGCGGCTCTCGCGACCGTCCCGCTCCTCGCCCTGCTCGCCGGGTGCGCCGGCGGCACGGCGGATGCCGGCAGCGACAAGACCGTCAAGATCGGCGTCGTCGGCGCGAGCGACCCGTACTGGGCCGTCTACACGAAGGCCGCCGCCGATGCGGGAATCAAGGTCGAGATCGTCGACTTCTCCGCATACGACCAGCCGAACCCCGCGCTGACCGCCGGTGAGATCGACCTCAACCAGTTCCAGCACCTCGTCTACCTCGCGCAGTACAACACGGCGAGCAACGCGGACCTCACCCCGATCGGCTCGACGGCGATCTACCCGCTCGGCCTGTACTCGACGAAGTACAAGAAGGTCAGCGAGATCCAGAAGGGCGACACCATCGCGGTGCCGAACGACGCGAGCAACCTGGCCCGCGCGCTCCTCGTGCTGCAGTCGGCCAAGCTCATCACGCTGAAGGACGGCGGCTCGATCTTCTCGACCCTCGACGACATCGACACGTCGGCCTCCAAGGTCACCGTCACCGCGCTCGAGGCCTCCCTCACCGCGACTTCGCTTCCTGACGTCGCCGGCGCGATCATCAACAACGACTTCGTCGAGAAGGCCGGACTGAAGTTCACCGACGCCCTCGCCAAGGATGACCCGGCCGACCCGACCGCCATCCCCTACGTCAACGTGTTCGTCGCCCGCGCCGCGGACAAGGACAACGCGACCTACCAGAAGCTCGTCCAGATCTATCAGGACACCCAGGCCGTGCAGGACGGCGTGCTCGCCGTCTCCGGCGGCTCCGGTGTTCTCGTGAAGACCCCGGTCGCCGACCTGGTCTCCTCGCTCGCCACGGTCGTCGCGGACACCAAGGCCAATAAGAAGTAGTCGCCCCGGGTTGCCCGGATGCCCGCTTCGCACTCGCGAGGCGGGCATCCGGTGTGAAACCAGAGAATTCCAGGAGAGTTGAATGCCGATCGTCGAATTGCGCGGTGTCAGCAAGATCTACCCACCCCACGAAAAGGGCGGCAGGGACGTCGTCGCGATCGACGACGTCAGCCTGGCCGTCGAGGCCGGCGACGTCTACGGGATCATCGGCTACTCGGGAGCCGGCAAGAGCACCCTCGTGCGCCTCGTGAACGCGCTCGAACGGTCAACGTCCGGAGAGATCCTGATCAACGGACGGGACATCGCCGGCCTGGCAGAGCGCGAACTGCGCAGCGTGCGTCTCGGCATCGGCATGATCTTCCAGCAGTTCAACCTGCTCGGCTCGCGCAGCGTCGCGGCCAACGTGTCCTATCCGCTCGAGGTGGCGCACCGGCCCAAGGCCGAACGCGCCAAGCGGGTCGCCGAGATGCTCGACTTCGTCGGCCTCGCCGACAAGGCCCGCGCGTACCCCGACCAGCTCTCCGGCGGCCAGAAGCAGCGCGTCGGCATCGCCCGCGCCCTCGCGAGCCAGCCCGCCATCCTCCTCGCCGACGAGGCCACGAGCGCCCTCGACCCCGAGACGACCCACGAAGTGCTCGACCTGCTGACCCGGGTCAACCGGGAATTCGGTGTGACGATCATCGTGATCACGCACGAGATGGACGTGATCCAGACGATCGCGAGCAAGGTCGCGGTGATGGACCAGGGCCGGGTCATCGAACGCGGTGACGTGTTCGATGTGTTCTCGAACCCGCAGCAGCCGGCATCCGCCCGGTTCGTCTCGACCGTCGTCAAGGGCATCCCGAGCGCCGACGAGCTCGCCGTGCTGCGCAGACGCCACCCCGGGCGGATCGTGTCCCTCGCCTTCCGCGACAACACGGTCGACCAGGCTCGTGTCTTCGGCGAACTGGCTCGCGCCGGCGTCGCATTCGAGGTCGTCTTCGGCGGCATCAACGAAGTGCAGGGTCGCTCCTTCGGGCATCTCACCCTCGCGCTCAGCGACGCCACGGCGGCGGATGCCCGCACAGCGTCTGCCGGCAGCGCCGACGACCGCATCGATGCGGTCCTCGATCGGATCAGAACACTCACGACCGTCACGGAGGTGCGCTGATGGAATCCCTCATCGAACTGCTGCCCCAGCTCTGGAAGGCCGCAGGGGAGACGCTCTACATCGTCGGCCTCACCCTGTTCTTCGGGGGCCTCGGCGGCCTGATCGTCGGCCTCGGCCTGTACCTGACCCGCGGCGGCAGCCTGCTCGCCAACAAACCCGTGTTCGTGGTGCTGAACCTGCTGGTCAACTTCGTGCGGCCCATCCCGTTCATCATCTTCCTCGCCGCCGCGCAGCCGCTCGCCCGGCTCGTGGTCGGAACCGGAATCGGCAATAACGCGATCATCTTCACGATCTCGCTCGCGGCATCCTTCGCGATGGGCCGTATCGTCGAGCAGAACCTGCTCACCGTGACGCCCGGCGTGATCGAGGCCGCCCGCAGCGTGGGCGCCGGAACGGCCCGGATCATCTTCACCGTGCTCCTGCCCGAGGCGCTCGGTCCGCTGATCCTCGGCTACACGTTCATCTTCGTCGCGCTCGTCGACATGTCGGCGGTCGCCGGCTACGTCGGTGGCGGCGGCCTCGGTAACTTCGCCCTGCTCTACGGGTACCGCCAGTTCAACCCGATCGTGACCTGGGCTGCCGTGCTGCTGATCATCGTGCTCGTCCAGTTGGTGCAGTACCTCGGGAACACGCTGGCGCGAAAGGCGTTCCGCCGCTAGGCGTTCTCGAAACTGTTGCCGGGCCGGACAGCTTCCGTTCACCCCCCGGCAAGGTGACACTCCCGGGCCGGACACCTGAGGCCAGCACAGTATTGCCGGGGCTGGCCCACCCGAGCCGGCACACAGTCTCGACTGCACCCGTCGCTGTTTGGTTCAGGCCGTTGGAGTCGCTGTGTCGCCCCGCCCAAGTGTGGTCTTCTCGGCCTTCCGTTCCAACGCGGACCCGCGCCTGCAGGGCTGGGTCGCCTTCCGGGAGAGCGTTCAGTCCGGTGCCCGCGGCGGCGACGTCGCCCGCGTCAGCGGACTCGCACGCGCCGGCGAACTCGCCCGCACGGGAGAACTTGCCCGTACCGGAACGACCGACCGGGTGGCCGAGGGCCGGGATCGCTCCCGTGGCCTCGCCACCGTCGCCGACTCCGGCCACTCCGGCATCTGGCGGCTGCTCGCCTCGAACAGCCGCGAGCTCGGCCGCAGCTCCTCGGTCTACGGCTCGTTCGCCGGCGCGCGGGCTCATGTCCTCGAACTCAAGGACCAGTGCGACGCGATGGTCGCGACCGTCGTCACCGGGCCGTCGGCAGGCACCCATGGCTGGGTGGTCACCATCGGCGAACGCATCGTGATGACAGCGGGACGCTGGTACGGCGCCGCCTCCGCGAGCCGGGAAGCCGCCGCCGGCACGATCGAAGCCTTCCGCGTCGCGCTCGTCGCCGAAGACGCCCGCCACGCGACCGAGGCCGGCCGCCGGGGCAGCCGGGTGCTCAGCGAGGCCGAACGGGCCCAGGCGTGGTGAGCGGCACACGGCTCCGCGGCCTGCGCGGCTGGATCGGTGCCGCAGCGACCGCCGGGCTGCTCTGCTGGGTCGTCTTCGGCTGGCTCGTACCCGGCTTCACCGCACCGGAGGGCATCCGGGCGAGCGTGGCGGCCGTGGCCGCCGACGCTGTTCCCTCCGTTCCCACGGCAGCGGATGCCGCAGCGACCGTGACCGTGACGCCGGCGACTCCCGCTCCGGCGGCCGACCAGTCCGCCGCCGGCTCGTCCCTCGCGTCGACAGGGGAAACCGCGCTGCTCACCGGGAACGCTGCGCTCGTGGACGCGGACTGGGCTGCCCGCGTGGCCGCGGCCACCGGCATCCCGCGGCGGGCCATGCTCGGCTATGCGGGTGCCTCGCTCGCCCTCGCCGCCGAACAGCCCGGTTGCCGACTCGGCTGGAGCACCCTCGCCGGCCTCGGCAACATCGAGTCCGGGCACGGCACCCACGCGGGCTCGGTGCTCGGTACCGACGGTACCGCCCGGCCCGGCATCTTCGGTCCGGCCCTCGACGGCTCTGATTTCGCAGCGATGAGCGACACCGACGGCGGCGCCTGGGACGGCAGTGCGGCGTGGGACCGTGCGGTCGGCCCGCTGCAGTTCATCCCCGCGACCTGGCAGCGCTGGGGCGCCGACGGCAACCGGGACGGTGTCGACGACCCGCAGCAGATCGACGACGCCGCCCTCGCAGCCGGGCGCTACCTGTGCAACTACGGCGACCTCGCGCTGCCCGACCGCTGGCGCGCGGCCGTCTTCGCGTACAACCACGTCGACTCCTATGTCACCGCCGTCGCCGGTTACGCGAACACCTACGCCGCCCGGGCGAAGTAGCCCTCTGTGACAGGCACGATCGATCCCGCCGAGACGACGGCTGCCTCCGGTGCACCGGCAGGCCGGCGCACGGTCGGCGCTGGCGAAGGGCTGATCTCGGGCCGCTACCGGCTCGGCGAACTCCTGGGGACGGGCGGGTCGGCATCCGTCTTCTCCGCCGTGGACACGCAGGCAGGGGAGGGCGCAGTCAGAGAGATCGCCCTCAAGATCCTGCACCCGCACCTGTCCCGCTCCGACCGGGCCAGGGAAGCGTTCTTTGCGGAGGCCAGGGCCGCGGCCGTGTTGCGGCACCCGAACATCGTCGCGGTGCTCGGCGTCGGCGTGCACCACACCGGTCACGGCCCGGGGATCGGCGCCGGGACCGAGCCCCGCACCGGCACAGGCACCGGTGCGAACGCCGAGGAGCCGCAGGCCTGGATCGCGCTCGACCGCGCGCCGGGGATCAGCCTCGCCGAATACGTCGAGCATCGCGGGGCGCTGCCCGTCGGGCAGGCGCTCACCGTCGCGTCCGCGGTGCTGCGCGCCCTCGAGGCCGCGCACGACATCGGCCTGGTCCACCGCGACGTCTCCCCGGCCAACATCATGGTCGACCCGGACCCGGCCGGTAACGTCGGTATCGACGGAGTGCGCCTGCTCGACTTCGGCCTCGCGGATGCCGCCGGTCGCCCCGCCCTCGGCACCGACGTCCTCCGCAGCGCACCCGATGCGACAACGCAGGAAATCCCGGTCGTGCAGAGCGTGCTCGGGAGCGTGAACTACATGTCGCCGGAGCAGGCGCGGGGCGACGCCGTCGACGAACGCGGCGACGTGTACCAACTCGGCGGGGTGTTGTACTTCGCGCTCACCGCACGGGCGCCGTTCGTCCGGGATTCCGTCGCCGCGGTGATGCGCGCCCACGTGCAGTCTCCGCCGCCGGTGCCGTCGGTGCAGCACTCCGGCATCCCGCGGAGTGTCGACCGGCTCGTCGTCAAGGCGCTCCTCAAAGACCCGGACGCCCGGTTCCCCTCCGCCGCGGCGATGGGCGCGGCCGTCGACGCGGCCCTGGACCGCATCGGGGCCGGGGGAGTGCCGGGTCGCGCCGCGGCCCCGCCAGAGGGGGCCCTGCCCGGCGGCGGTCGCGTCTTGCCCGCGGACGACACCACGGGACTGTTCCGGCCGGGCGACCTCGCGGAGCTCGCTGAGCGCACGATGGTGCTCGGTGCGGTACCGGTACCGGTACCGGTACCGGTACCGGATCCTGTGCCTGTTCCGCACCCGATCCCGACCGCCCATCCCGCCCCGGCCACGATCGTGCACGCGACCGGAAACGCACGCGCGGGAACGGCATCCGCCGCGGTCGTCGTCCCGCCGGACAACCCGGCCTGGGTGCGGAGCGGCCGCAGCCGCCGTCGCGGCGGCGGGCTCTGGGCCGTCTCGATGATCCTCGTGATCGGGGGAGCATTCGCCTGGGTCCTCGCTGCCGGCGGCGCGGCGCCGACGTCGGTGGCCGTCACGAGCAGCACGCCCGCGCCCGCGAGCGCCACCCCCGAGCCGATGATCACCGCCCACGCCACGGCGGCGCCGAAGACCATCCGGGTGCCGGAGGTCTCCGTGATGACCCTCGACGGGGCACGGGCCGCGCTCGCCGCCCTCGGGCTCCGCCTCGGCGCGCTCACCCTCCAGGACTCGGGGCGCCCCCTCGACACGGTGCTCGGCGTCAGCCCGGCGGCCGGTACCTTCCTGGACCCCGGAGACCCGGTCGACCTCACCGTGGCCTCCGGCTCGAACACGGTGCCGGACACCGTCGGTCTCAGCAAGGCGGAGGCGATCGCCGCCCTCGAAAACGCGGGATTCCTGGTCCTCACCGACTCGAGGCCCGACGCCGCCGCGACGCCGGGAACCGTGATCGCGGTCGCCCCGTCCGGTCAGAAGACCCTGCGTCTCGGCACCTCCATCACCCTCACCCTGGCCACGGCGCCCGAGCCGTCTACCGCCCCCACAGCCACGTCGACGCCCCCGCCGGGCCCGACACAGACCCCCGCTCCGACGCAGGCGCCCACGGGCTGACGGCTCCCGAATCGACCGCCACAACTCTCCACGCGGCGTCCACATCTCGGTTGAGAAATCGACGCCAATCGTTCACCAACCGCCCCGAACATATGTTTCGGACGCGTTACCCCCACCCGTGCGTTCACCCCCTCCCGAGTCTTTTCCAAGGACAGCCATGCCGATTTCGAGCCTCGTCTCGCCGCCCCTGGGCGACTCGCCCCTGGGCGACGCCTTCGGGACAGACCCGGCCGTTTTCGACCCGTCGAACCCCGACTCCCGGCCGCGGCGCTCCCTGGTCTCCCGCCCGTCGATCTCCGACTCGGTGTTCCGCTCGGTCGCGTTCAGCGCGGGCACGATCACCGTGCTGATCATGCTCGCGGTCGGTGTCTTCCTCTCGCTGCGCGCCGGCGACGCCCTCGGGGTCGCTGGGTTCAACTTCCTCTTCGAGCAGGACTGGTCGCCGGAAACGAAGAAGTTCGGCATCGCATCCGTTCTCTTCGGCACCATCACGATCGCCGTCATCGCAATGTGCGTCGCGGTGCCCCTCGCCCTCGGCACGGCGCTCCTCATCTCCGAGGTCGCCCAGGGGCGGCTCAAGTCCACGCTCGTCACCCTCGTCGACCTGATGGCCGCCGTTCCCAGCGTGGTGTTCGGCCTCTGGGGCGTGTTCTTCCTCCAGGCGAATGTCATCCCGGTCGCCACCTGGATCTCCACCTACTTCGGCTGGATCCCGTTCTTCAGCGTGACGGATGCGACGGGCCAGGCCCTCACCGAGGCGAGCGCCTTCACCTCCTCGGCCTTCATCGCCGGAATCGTGGTGGGCCTCATGGTCGTGCCCACCCAGACCTCGGTGATGCGCGAAGCCTTCTCCCAGGCGCCGATCGGTGAACGCGAGGCGGCCTTCGCCCTCGGGTCGACCCGGTGGGGAATGATCACGTCCGTGGTGCTCCCGTTCGGCCGCGGCGGCATCATCGGCGGCACCATGCTCGGCCTCGGCCGGGCCCTCGGCGAGACCATCGCCGTCTACATGATCATCTCCCCGATCTTCACGATCAACTGGGAGGTGCTCAAGACCGGCACGAACTCGGTGTCCGCGCTCATCGCGCTCCGCTACGGCGAGTCGAGCTCCTTCGGCCTCTCCGCACTGATGGCCGCCGGCCTCGTGCTCTTCCTGATCACCCTCGTGATCAACTTCACGGCCTCGTCGATCGTGGCGCGGTCCCGCTCCGGGGCGGAGAGCGACTGATGACCAGCGCACACAGCACCCAGGCGACGGATCCCGCGGCATCCGCCGGCCCCTCGACCCTCGTGATGACCGAGACCGCCGTCGAGCTCGAGGCCGAGCTCGAACTCCAGGCCGCAGCAGTCCGGCACACCACGAACATCCCCTCCTCGGTCGGCATCGAGATCGGCCCGCGCCGGCGGATGCGCGCCGCCAGGGTCGACGACCAGTTCAACATCCTCGGTGCTGCAGCGGCCGGCGTGGCCGTCGCCGTGCTGCTGTTCGGCTGGTTCGGACCGCTCTCCGGCTATGTCGGCTTCGTGATCGTCGCGTTCATCGCCTTCATCGGCTTCTACGCCCTGCTCGTCAGCCTGAAGAGCGACTGGCAGGAGGTCAAGGACCGGGTCATGTCGGTTGTCCTTTCGAGCGCCGGCGTGCTGCTCTTCGGCGCCCTCGTCTTCGTCGTCGCGTACACCCTCGTGCGCGGCCAGGAAGCCCTCCCGCACCTCAACTTCTTCACCGACAGCATGGAGCTCGCCGGCCCGCTCGACGGCCTCGAACTCGGCGGAATCTTCCACGCCATCCTCGGTACCCTGATGCAGATCACGATGGCGCTCATTGTCACCGTTCCGCTCGGCATCCTCACGGCCCTGTTCCTCAACGAGGTCGGCGGAAAGTTCGCCCGCTTCGTGCGCACCATCTCGGACGCGATGACGGCGCTGCCCTCGATCGTCGCCGGCCTCTTCGTCTACTCCGCGATCATCGTGCTGATCACCCACCAGCGCAGCGGGTTCGCCGCCTCGATGGCCATCACGGTGATGATGCTCCCGATCGTGATCCGCGCCTCCGACATCGTCCTCCGTCTCGTCGCGGGAAACCTTCGTGAAGCCGCGTACGCGCTCGGGTCCACGCGCTGGCGCACGGTCTGGCACGTCGTGCTGCCGACCGCCCGCCCCGGGCTCGCGACCGCCGTCATCCTCGGCACCGCCCGCGGCATCGGCGAGACCAGTCCCGTGCTGCTCACGTCCGGCGTCACCGCCGTCGTCAACCTCAACCCCTTCGAGGGACCGATGATCTCGTTGCCGCTGCAGGTCTTCGACTTCGTCAAGTCGCCGGAACCGAACATGATCGCCCGTGGCTTCGGGGCGGCGGCCGTGCTGATCCTCCTCGTGCTCACCCTGTTCGCGATCGCCCGCCTCATCGGCGGCAAGGGGCCGGGCGACCTGTCCCGCGCCCAGCAGCAGCGGGTCGTCGCGGCCTCCGGGCGCGACCTCAAGCGGATCACCGTTGCCGCCGACCGCCGCATCCTCCTCGAGGCGAACACGTCGGGGGCCTGGCCGCCGCCGACGGCACCACCGAACCACCACAGCAGCCCAGCGCCGACGATCGACCTCAGCACAAAGGAGCCGTCCTCGTGACGCCGCAGCCCCGTTGGATCCGTGCGATCCGCGCCCTCTTCGCCCTCGCCGTCGTGGTGATTCTCGGTCTGTCCGGAACGCTGTCTGCCCAGGCCGTTTCCTACGACCCCATCACAGGAACCGGCTCGACCTGGTCCCAGAACGCCCTCGACCAGTGGCGCAAGAACGTGGCCTCGAACTACGGCATGACCGTCAACTATTCCGGTGTCGGCTCCTCCGCGGGCCGCCGGGACTTCGTGGCCGGAAACGTCGACTTCGCCGTCAGCGAGATCCCGTTCCAGACCGCTCCCGAAGACGGTTCAGCGCCCGAGGTTCCGAGTCGCGGCTACGCGTACATGCCGATCGTCGCCGGTGGCACCTCGTTCATGTACAACCTCAAGATCAACGGTGCCCGCGTCTCCAACCTGCGCCTGAGTGGCGAGGTCGTCACCAAGATCTTCACCGGCGTCATCACCAAGTGGAACGACCCGGCGATCCAGACGGACAACCCCGGACTGAAGATGCCGGACAAGGGCATCGTCCCTGTCGTGCGGTCGGACGGCTCGGGCTCGACCGCCCAGTTCAGCCTCTGGATGTCCAAGCAGTACAACTCCCTCTGGGGGCAGTTCTGCGTCAAGGTCGGCAAACCGGCCTCCTGCGGCCTCACCTCGCAGTACCCGACCTACGGCAACGCGAAGGCCCAGAGCGGTTCGGCGGGCGTCGCCGGGTATGTCGCCCAGGACTATGGCGAAGGTGCCATCACGTACGTCGAGTATTCCTACGCGCTCAAGGCCGGCTTCCCGGTCGCCAAGGTCCTGAACACCGCCGGATACTACGTCGAGCCGACCGCGAACTCCGTCGCCGTTGCCCTGCTGCAGGCAAAGATCAAGACGGATGTCCCGGTCTCGAGCCCCGACTACCTCACCCAGATCCTCGACGGCGTCTACAACAACCCCGACCCGCGCACGTACCCGCTGTCGAGCTACTCCTACATGATCGTGCCGACCGAGGTCGGCGGTGTCTTCACCGCGAAGAAGGGCCTCACCCTCGGCGCGTTCGCGAACTACATGCTCTGCGAGGGCCAGCAGCAAGCGGCGGCCCTGGGCTACTCGCCGCTCCCGATGAACCTTGTGCTCGCCGGGTTCGACCAGATCAAACGAGTGCCGGGAGCGGATGTCTCGGGCGTCGACATCAACAACTGCAACAACCCGACCTTCAAGGCCGGCGACTCCCCATCGAGCAACCTGCTCGCGACCAACGCGCTCAAGCCCGCCGACTGTGACAAGGTCGGCACGAGCCAGTGTGTCACCGGAACAGGAGGGGCGCCCGATGACACGGCGACGACCGGAACCGGTACCGGCGGCTCCGCAGCCACGGCCGACACGGCCGCGGCGGCAGCGGCCGCCGCAGGAGCAGGGGCCGGAGCAGCGGCGACGACGGCAAACGCCGGGGCAGCGGGCACGGGCGATGCCGCGGCCGCGGTCTACGACGAGAACGGTGCTCTCGTCTCCGGCGGCACCGGTGGCACGGCCTCGACCGGAGTGGCCGGGTCCGCGGTGGCGTCGCCCTTCACCCTCGCCGACAACGGCTGGGGTGCGCAGCAGTCGATCATGCTGTTCGCCGGCGTGTTGCTCATCGGCTCTGCCGTGCTGCCCCCGGTGCTCTGGCGCCGGCTCAAGCCACGCGGTCCGAAGGCGGGCACCAAGTGAAGCGCCTGATCCTGTCCACGGACTCGATGTGGACCCGCGCCGGCGCAAGCGGCATCGTCGTGGGCGTTGTCGTCGGCATCGGAGTGTCCATGCTGGCCTCCATTACCCCGCCCGCGGCATCCGCGGACACCTCGAGCGCCGTCACGGTGGCCGCCAAGGGCTATGACCTCGACATCTCGACGGCACCGTTCCCCGACCTCAAGGTGACGGTTTCTCAGACGAAGGACCTCGTCTCGCAGGGAATCGTCGTCAACTGGACCGGCTCGGGCGCGAAGTCGGTCCGGCCTGACGCCAGCTCGGGCGGCCAGAACTTCCTGCAGATCGCGCAGTGCTGGGGTGAGGACCCGCTGAACCCCGGGCATCCCGACCGCACCACCTGCCAGTACGGCGGTTTTCCCGGCAAGGCCGCGTCCACGCGCGACACCTCGGTTTCTGACGAATTCGTCAACGCCAAGGACACCCAATACACCTCGCCCTCGAACGGCTTCACGATCCCGGCGGTCACGGCGATCCCGTACCGTGCCTCGACGGGCGGAACGATCTCGTCCGTCTTCAAGAATGGCGCCGGCGTCCTCACCCATTACATCCTCGATCCCCTGACAGGGCTTGTTCAGACCGCGAACGGCACGCCGGCTGCCACTGGCGTGACCCTGCCCTCCCCGATCGTGGGCGTCGACCTCGCCACGAACGAGTTCTACACGCAGTACACGACCAACGAGGTGCCGTGGGTGGGGTCGAGTGACACTGGCGCTGGCTCCGTCAAGTTCGAGGTCCAGACCGCGATGCAGTCTCCCGGCCTCGGCTGCGGTATGCCGGTCACGGCCACGGACGGCACGGTCACGGGCAAGTCCTGCTGGCTCGTCGTCATCCCGCGCGGCACCAACGACGTCGGCGAGTCGTACATCACCAAGTCCGGCCTGTTCTGGGACGCCTGGCAGCACAGTGTGGCCGTCAAGCTCGACTTCAAGCCGATCGGTCTGCGCTGCTCCATCGGCTCGGCCGAGAAGCAACTCTCCGGAAGCGAACTCGCCTCGGCGGCCGTCGCGTCCTGGCAGCCCAACCTCTGCACCGGCTCGACCGGATCCTCCTTCGTGCTCAGCACCGGCAACGAGGAAGACTCTCTGCTCTCCGCAAGCCAGAAGACCCCGAGTCCTCTCGCCCTGACATCGCGTGCCCTACAGACGACGAAGGCGGATCCCGTGCAGTACGCGCCGATCGCACTCTCCGGACTCGCCGTGTCCTTCTCGATCGACCGGAGGGTGAAACCCGTCGGCGCCGTGCCTCAGGAATACAAGGACAAGAACACCGAGTCCTTCACCTCGATGAACCTCACCCCGCGCCTGATCGCGAAGCTGTTGACGAACTCATATCTGGACTCCTTGCCGACGGGGGCCCCCGCTACCTCCAAATCGCTCGCGTTCTTCGTCGATAACCCCGAGAAGGTCAACCACAACGCGAGGAACCTGACCGTTGACCCCGACTTCCTCGCCGTGAACGACGCGGAATGGCAGTACCAGGACCTGACGGGTCCGTCCCTCGGCGACATGCTCCTGCCCTCGGGGCGCTCCGACGAGGCCCTACAGCTGTGGCGCTACGTGCTCTCAGATCCGGATGCCGTGGCTTTCCTCAACGGCGAAGCCGACAAGTGGGGCATGAAGGTCAACCCCTGGTACGCAACAAAGGACGCCGTCAACTCCTCCGGCACAAAAATGACCGTGCCCCGCACCAACTTCCCCAAGGCTGACCCAATCGCCCGGGTGGCCACGGCCGACGGCCAGACCGAAGTCAACCTCGTCACCTGGCGCCCGTACGCGAGCGACTTCGAGAACGGCGCCTACCTCACCCTGCGCGGTGACGGCCAGGAGCTCGGCGACTGGAGCCCGAACACGGTTCCGCCGAAATGGGGCAAGAGCGTTCGCAACCTCGTCGGCACCCAGCGGGTGCTCGGACTCACGACAACGGCGGCAGCAGCCCGGTACCAGACGGTGACGGCGTCACTGCGAAACTCGGCGGGCACTTTCGTTGCCGCGAACTCCGCATCCCTGCTGGCCGCGGCCGCGGCGATGACCCCGACCACCGAGAACGCGGCCGTGCTCGAATACAACCCCACGAGCGCGAGCGCCAGGGCGGCGGCGTCGGCCTACCCGATGACCATGCCGGTCTACGCGGCGCTCAACCCACTGCAGACGGATGCCTCCGCCCGCGCCATTTACGCCAACATGATCCGCTACGCCGTTGCCGCCGGTCAGGTTCCCGGCAGTGCGATCGGCCAGCTCCCCGAGGGGTACGCGTCGATTCCGGCCAGCTGGGTCGCCCAGGCCCTCGCAGCCGCGACAGCCATCGAAAAGGGCATCAGCCCGATCGTCTCGGCGACTCCGACACCCACTCCCTCACCGACCGTCGCGGCCACTGCCGCCGCCCCTGCGGCGGCCTACGTCAACCCGAACGCAGGCAGTGGAACGGCAGCGGTCGCGGCCGTCGCCGCCGCCGTCGCCGGGACCGCGACCGCGACCGACCCTGCGGCGACCGGCGCGTCGGCCGGACCCCTCGTCGGCAAGCCGACGCCTTCCGATCCGGTCATCGGCCCCATTCCGGCAGCCATCCCTGTCGGATTCCTCTCCGGGCTGCTCGCAGCCGGTGGAGTCCCCCTGATTTCGCGTGTCCGGAGACGATCCTGATGCGCGCACAGCTTGACGTCCAGATTCCGGGTTTCGGCTTGGGACCAGACATCAGGAAAGACGTTCCCGCCCGGGTTCGTCTCATGCAGTACACCCGAAAGGCATCATCACAGTGATTTCGAAGAAGGCAATTGCGCTCTGCGCGACCGTCGGCGTCGCCCTCACCGGTTTCGCCATCGCGACGCCGGCCAACGCCGAGCCCGTTTCCAACAGCTACGTCGCCGTCGGCTCGGACACCCTGGAAGACGTGGTCAGCGCCCTGGCCAACGGATCCTCGCTCTCCGGATCTTCGGTTCGCTCGACGACCGCAGGTGGCGCGACCATCGGATCGTTCGACGCGACCGGCACGGCCTACATCACCACGAAATCCTCAGGCGTGCGCTTTGGACGCCCGAACGGGTCGGGTGACGGTCGCACGGCGCTCCTCCGCTCCATCGATGGCGCGGCATACACGTCTGGTACGGTCGGCGCGCCTGCCGCTGTCGTGATCAGCGGTCAGGTTGACATCGCGCGTTCCTCGGGCTCCGGCACCGTCGACGCCGCCGGAAGCCTGATCCAGGTTCCCTTCGGCCGTGACGCCATCGCCTACGCCTACGACAATGGCTCTACCGCGACCGGCATCGACACGATCGACACCGCGACCATGACGAGCCTCTACACCTGCAGCGTCACCACCCTCGGCGGCGTCACGGTCACCCCGATCATCCCGCAGGCCGGTTCCGGCACCCGCAAGGACTTCATGTCCAAGATCGGCGTCACCGACGCCACTCTCGGTTCCTGTGTCCAGACCGGCCAGGAGCACGACGCGTCCAACCTCGGCATCAACCAGATCATGCCGATGTCGGTCTCACGCTGGGTCGCCATGAACACCGGTGCCAGCTACCCCAAGAAGAAGGACACCACGGTTCTCGGCTCGCTCGTTGCCGGCACCACCCCCGTCACCGGCACCGGCACCTCGATGGTCCCGAACGCCACTTACTATGCTGACTCCGTCTGGGGTCGCGACACCTACCTGGTCGTGCAGTACGCCCGCGTCGACCCGACCAACGCCTCTTACGACGCCACACTGGCCGGCCTGCTTGACCCGACCAAGAGCACCAGCCTGACCAACTCGCAGACCTCCCTCGCCTCCAAGGCCGGTTCGCTGAAGAAGAAGTTCGGCATCCTGGCCCCCTCCACCACCACTGCTGTCCGTATCTCCAAGTAGCCCGACCTACTTCCAGAAAAGGTAATTGAATCTCATGAAGCTCAACAACAAGCTCCGCTTCGCCGCCGTCGGCGTCGTCTCCCTCGCCCTCGTTGCCGGCGCCTCCATGGTCGCCTCGGCCACCACCCAGACCAACGGCTCCGCAGCACCCCTCTACCTCTACGACGGCAACGGCATTCCGCTTGTCGACGGCGCCAGCCTGGGGTGGGGCGATGACATGATCGGTTCCTCGGTCAACAACGACCCCAGCGGAGAGTTCGCCTGCCCCGTCGGCACCACCGGAATCTTCGCGTTCCTCTCGGCCCCCGGCACCGAGACGGTCCCTGGCACCTGGAAGGCATACGCCCCCCTCGGCTTCAACGGTGCCACCCTCAACGTGCTGAACCCGTTCATCACCCCGGTTTCGCTGTACAACGGCGCCCAGGGCGCCGCTAAGGCCGCCGGTGGAAACTACAGCCTCGGCATTGCCTGCACCAACCTGAACGGTGTTGCGGTCACCTCCGCGTTCTTCCGTTCGATCTCGGTCACGCCGGTGACCGGTGCCTTCACGGCCTCCGCCACGACCGACGTCGTCACGACGCCGACCGCCACCCCGACCCCGACCCCGACCGCCCCGGCCGGCACGACCGGTACCGTCGCTCTCGCGCCGACCACCGCGAACGCCACCAACGGTGCGCTCGCCCTCACGGTTCCGGCCGGCGCCGCGGCGACGTTCTCCGCTCCGTCGCTCGTGAACAACAAGTCGACCACGGTCGGTACCCTCGGTGCCGTCACGGTCAACGACGGCCGCGTCGTCTCCCGCAACGGCTGGGACCTGTCCGCGAACGTTGCGAACTTCGTCAACTCCACTGACGCGACCAGCACCATCAGCAAGATCCAGCTCGGCCTTGCCCCGTCGGTCACCGTTGCCGGCACCTCCGCGACCGGCGTCACCGCCGCCGCAGCCCAGGTCGCCGGTTCGGCGTCCTACCCGGCCGCCTTCGCCTCCGGCGCGGCAGCCAACACGGTCGGCGACAGCGTTCTCAACGCCGGCCTGACCTTCGTCGCACCGCAGGAGAAGGCGGCCGGCACCTACACGTCGACGCTGACCCTCACGGTCGTCTCGAAGTAGTAGCGCTACCCGAGTAGAGGGGGAGGGACGGCGCCCGCGCCGTCCCTCCCTTTCCACCGCACCACCCCGCATTCCGCTCCACCCCCAAGATTTCGGATCCGCCCGCAGAAAAGAGAACGCCGATCGTGATTCCCCGCCACTCCCTCTCCCGCAGCGTCGCCCTCGGTGCCGCCGGAGTGCTGGTAACCCTCGGACTGACCCTGACCCTCGGAGTCGCGGGTGCCTGGGCCGCGGACGGTTCCGACGGCATCGCCGGGGCCCCGTCGTCCAACGGCGGCGTGGACCAGGACCGATCGCGTTTCACCTACCAGGTCGATCCGGGCCAGGTCATCAACGACGAATACCTCGTCGAGAACACCGGTACGACCACGCAGGCCGTCACCGTCTACGCCACCGACGCGTACAACGCCGAGGACGGCACGTTCGCCCTCCTCGAAGGCAGTGAAGCCCCCAAGGATGCCGGCAGCTGGGTCACCTTCGAGAACGGTACCGGCCGTGTCTCGGTCACCCTGGAACCGGGCGCCCAGCAGGTGCTCCCCTTCACAATGAAGACCCCGGCCGATGCGAAGCCCGGCGACCACGCCGGCGGCATCGTCGTCTCGGCCCTCTCCCCGGCCGGGCAGGTCTCGGTCGACCGGCGCGTCGCCATCCGCCTGTATGTGCGCGTCAAGGGTCTCCTGCAGCCGGCGCTGACGATCAGCAGCATTGAATCCGCCTATGAGGGCAGCCTCAACCCCTTCGCCGGTGACACGAAGATCCGCGTGAGCCTCACCAACACCGGCAACGTGTCCCTCGGGGCCAATACGGTCTCCCAGGTCAAGGGCATCTTCGGCATCCCACTGTCCGGGCTGACCGACCAGGAGATCTCGGAGATGCTTCCGGGAAGTTCCCGCACCGTGACGCTGACCGTCTCCGGCGTCGGCGCCTGGGTCTACCTCAACCCGCATGTCTCCCTCGTCGGCACGATCGACCCCGACGCACTCAACCCAGGAGCCCTGCCGACCGCGGAACGCGATTCGAGCCTCGTCGTGGTGCCGTGGGCCTTCCTGCTCCTCCTTCTCGTCGCGGCCGTGACCTGGCTCATCGTGAGGCTCAGCCGCAAGCGCGACTCGGCCCGGGCTGCGGCGTGGATCGAATACACCGAGGCGGAAGCGCGCCGCAAGGCTCGCGAAGAGGCCCTCGTGGGCGCCAGCGCGGACGGCGCCGCCGCGCACAACCCGACACCGTAACCACTGCACCTCCGCACGCCTTGCTCCACTGCCCTGCAGTTTCACCCAGGCACCGCAGCTCCACCGCACCAGGATCCATCGGGGAAACACATGTTCCAACTGCCCATCCGTTCGACTCTCATCACCGGCGCACTGGTCGCCCTGCTGGCTCTGGTCGGGACGGTCTCCATCTCGTCCGTGGCGCAGGCCGATGACAGTGGGGTGGTCGCGCTCACGGTGAGTGTGGCCGACAAGCTTCCGAACGGGCCCGTCGAGATCCACTGTGTGCTCCCGGTCGGCTCGCGGGTCGATTCGGCGCCGGTGTTCGTCACCGTCCACGGGCTCAAGCCGTTTTCGCACGTCGAGGTCTGGGTGCACTCCACTCCGTTCCTGCTGATCAGCGGAAACGCCGACGCTGCCGGTGACTTCGCAGGCAGCGGCACCCTTCCCCCCGACCTCGGGGCCGGAGGACACACCATCGAGGTGATCGGCACCACGGCCGCGGACGACCCGTTCAGCCAGGTGGCGGCATCCTTCGCCGTGACGGACGCCGGAACAATCGGATCTGCAACGACGAGCGACACCAACGGCGTGCTCAGCCTCGTCGTGCCCGCCGCTGCCGTCGCCGCGTTCAATGCCCCGGTGCTGGTCTCGAACCGGTCGACGACCACCGGTGTCCTGGGCAGCTTCGCGGTCAGCGACTCCCGGGTGCTCACCCAGGAAGGCTGGATCCTGTCGGCCGATGTCGCCGACTTCGTGAACGCCGCGGACGGCAGCGTGATCGGTGCTTCCCAGCTCGGGCTCGCGCCGCAGCTGGTCAGCACCGACGCCACCGGGGTGAGCCTCGTCACCGCCCAGACCGCGGGTTCGGCGACGTATCCGATGAACCTCGCCGTGGCCGCCCCGGCCCAGACCGTGGGCACGACCGTGCTCAACGCCGGCCTCACTTTCGTCGCGCCGCCCGAGAAGTCAGTCGGCACCTACCGGTCCACCCTCTCCCTCACCCTCGTTTCCCAGTAGCCGGCCGGTCGCCGACTCTATCCTGTCGCGCTCGTACGGCACGGAATGAGCGAGGCTCGGTTTCCTGCTGTGTTTGCCTCTTGTTTGCCCGCCCGTCAGCTCGCCGAAACCTCGAATGGACTAACTTGACTGTGCTCACATCCGCTCACGCGCGCCTGATTCTGGTCGTGGCCCTCATCGCGTTCGCGCCGGTGGCGGGCCTGGCCGGACTCGCCATGAGTGCACAGGCGGCGACGGATGACCCGAACGGTGTGGGCATCAGCGTGGGTGTCGTCGGGCCGTCGAGCCGGGCGACGACGACCCCGGCCGTCACGAACCCGGTGAAATCCGTGGCCGTGCCCGCGGTGACCCAAACGACGATCAAGGACACCGCCGCCGCGGCCTCGGCGCTCGGCGCGAACCCGACCAGGATCGCGGGCGTCTTCTACGTGAGCGGCCTCACGACGCGCATCGATTCTGAGGCCGGGCCGGGCGGCGGCACCATGGTTCTCGACTTCACGATGCGCAACATCACGGATGCCCCGATCACCTCGAGCCTGCGCTTCTGGCTCGACAACGCGGTCGACCTCCCCGTCGCCATCGTCGACAAGGTCAGTATCGACAGCCTCGCCCCCAATGAGACCCGCACTGTCTCGGCCACCATTCGGGACGTCGGCCAGTGGGCCTGGTTCAAGGGTCACGTCACCATGACGCCTCCCGCGGACATCGGCGGCACGGCGCTCTCGCCCGTCACCCGGGACTCGTTCAGCATCATCCCGCCCTACTTCTCCCTGATCGCGCTCGCGATCGCCGGCACGCTGACCCTGATCCTCCGCTTCGTGCTCCTCGTACCGCGGCCCACCCCCAAACTCGCGGAAGAGGTGGCGTCATGACGACAGCCAGGCTGCCCCGTCGTCCCCAACGCCCCACGGTGCCGAAGGTGCCGAGAATGCCGCGAGGCTGGGTCCCGCCGGTTTCGCCCGGCGTTTCCGAGATGCAGGCGGTCCACCCCCTCGCGGGACAGTCCGCGGGACCCCGGGACTGGTCACCGCCCGGCCCGGGCACTCTGGGCGGTGGTGGCGGACTCCCCGGCACACCGCCAGAGCGCGGCCGGCAGGGCAAGCCGCCGAAACCACCGAAGATCCCGACGCCGCCGCGGCGCAGCCCGCCGCCCCCTCGGCCGCCGGTCGTGCTCACCCAGCGCGATCAGGTCATCCGCTCGACCCTGGCGATTCTCGCCATCCTCATCTTCGGGTTCCTCGCCAACCTGACCGTGCTCGGCCAGCTGCAGCACATCGTGTCCCAGCAGCAGCTCACGAACACCTTCCGGTACGAGCTCGCCCAGGGAACGGCCCCGGTCAGCGAGGGCACCGTCGACAAGGTGCTGCTCACCTCCGGCACACCGGTGGCCGTGCTCGACATCCCCTCGATCGACGTGCACGAGATCGTCGTCGAGGGCACAGACTCCGGCACCCTGCGCGCCGGCCCCGGCCATCGCCGCGACACGCCGCTGCCCGGCCAGTCCGGCATCAGCGTGCTCATGGGCCGCGCCGCCGCCTACGGTGGTCCGTTCGCCCGGCTGCAGGAACTGCGCCCCGGCCAGCAGTTCACCGTGATCACCGGCCAGGGCGAGCAGACGTTCTCGGTGCTCGGCCTGCGCTACGCCGGCGACCCCGCACCCGCAAGCCTCGGTGCAGGCAAGAGCCGACTGATCCTCGAGAGCGCCCGCGGGCCGGCCTACGTGCCGAGCGGCGTCGTGCGCGTGGATGCCGAACTCGTCTCCGAGACGAAGCCCGCCGGCAAGCGCCAGACCACCTTCGCGACCCTGCCCCTGCAGGACAAGGAACTCGCGACCGACACCACAACGGTGTGGGCCCTCGTCTTCGCCCTGCAGTTCCTGCTGGTCATCGAACTCGCCGCCGTCTGGGCGTTCCGCCGGGTCGGCCTCCGCAAGACCTGGATCGTCTTCCTTCCGGTTGTCACTGTCGGGGGGCTCTTCGTGGCCGACCAACTCGTGCGCCTCCTCCCGAACCTGCTGTAGTCCCGAACCTGCTTCAGTCCCGAAACTGCTGTAGACCAATGAAACGAGTGTCATGACCGACAATGTGCAGAACGACGAGCTCACCCAGGTGCTGCCGCCGGTGAAGGGACCGGTCCGGCGTGACCGCAAGCAGCGCGCGCAGGCGAGGACCGAGGCCCGGCCCGAGGTCGTGGCCGACGCGCCGGTCAAGGCTCCCCGGCTCGGAGGCTTCAGCGCGCCCTGGCTGAAGCGGCCGTCTGCCGCGGATGCCGGGGTCTACGCGAGCTTCAGCCCGCCGGTGCGCGAGATCGCACCACTCGCAACCCTCGAGGGCCGCAACGTCTCGGCCTGGTTCGGCGAACGCCAGGTGCTCGACCGGGTCAACCTCACCATGCCGGCCGGCATCATCACCTCCCTGATCGGCCCGTCCGGCTGCGGCAAGTCCACGTTCCTGCGCATCCTGAACCGGATGCACGAGCTCGTGCCGTCCGCGAGCCTCGCCGGTGAAGTCCTCCTCGACGGTGAGGACATCTACGACCCCGAACGCAAGCTCGTCGACGCCCGCAAGAGCATCGGCATGGTGTTCCAGAAGCCCAACCCGTTCCCGGCCATGTCGATCTACGACAACGTCATCGCCGGGCTCACCCTCACCGGCAAGCGTGCCTCCAACGATGAGAAAGACTTCCTCGTCGAGAGCTGCCTGACCAAGGCCGGGCTCTGGAAGGAGGTGCGCGACCGGTTGCGCGCGCCCGGTTCCGGACTCTCCGGAGGGCAGCAGCAGCGTCTGTGCATCGCGCGGTCGCTCGCGGTGACCCCGCGCATCCTCTTGATGGACGAACCGTGCTCGGCCCTCGACCCGACTTCCACGCGGGTGATCGAGGAGACCATGCTCGAGCTCGCCCACGAGGTCACGATCGTGATCGTGACGCACAACATGCAGCAGGCACAGCGCGTGTCGCAGAACTGCGCGTTCTTCCTCGCCGCCCAGGGCACGCCCGGCGGCATCGTGGAGCACGGGCCGACCGACGCCATGTTCGGCAACCCGATCGACAGCCGCACCGCCGACTACGTCAACGGCCGTTTCGGCTAGCCCCGGCCGGGTAAAGAAACGATGGGGGATTCTCAAAGCATAGACAAACGTCTATACTTTGAGGACATCGAGAGTGAGGAACCCCCGTGTCTGAGAAGCCCACCGTCCTGTTCGTCTGCATCCACAATGCCGGTCGCTCGCAGATGGCCGCCGGCTATATGCGCGCCCTGTCCGGCGGCGCCGTCGAGGTGCGCTCCGGCGGCTCGGAGCCGGGTGACCAGATCAATCCGATGGCGATCCAGGCCATGAGCGAAGAGGGCATCGACATCTCCCAGGCCGTTCCGCAGCTGATGACCACCGAGCAGGTGCGCGAGTCCGACGTCGTCATCACCATGGGCTGCGGCGACGTCTGCCCGATCTTCCCCGGCAAGCATTACGAGGACTGGGAGCTCGTCGACCCCAAGGGCAAGAGCATCGACGAGGTGCGCCCGATCCGCGACGACATCAAGGCGCGCGTCGAGGCCCTCCTCGCCGAGCTCCTGCCCGCGAGCGTCTAAGCCGACGGCCACGACGGGTGCCGCTGCTCGGGTGGCCACTTCGGCCTGCGCTCTTGGCGGGATTCGTCGTGGTTGAGCGCTAGCTGCGCGGCGCCGGGAACAGGCGGGGCCGGAGCCAGAGCGCCACGTAGACGAGGGCGACGAGGACGGGGACCTCGATCAACGGGCCAACGATGCCCGCGAGGGCCTGACCGCTGCCGGCACCGAAGGTGCCGATCGCGACCGCGATCGCGAGCTCGAAGTTGTTGCCCGCCGCAGTGAAGGCGAGGGTCGCGGTGCGCTCGTACGGCAGGCCGATGAGCTTCCCGAGCAGGAAGCCGGTGAGGAACGTCACGAGGAAGTACACCAGGAGCGGCAGGGCGATCCGGGCCACGTCCAGGGGGTGGTCGATCACTTGCCGGCCCTGAAGTGCGAAGAGAAGCACGATCGTGAAGAGCAACCCGTAGAGCGCGAACGGGCCGACGCGCGGGAGGAACCGGCTTTCGTACCAGTCCCGGCCGCGGGTGGCCTCGCCCACCCGGCGGGACAGGTATCCGGCCAGGAGCGGGATGCCGAGGAACACGAGCACGCTCGCCGTGATGGCCCAGATCGAGAAGTCCGCGCTCGTGGTGGACAGGCCGAGCCAGGCCGGAAGGATCTGCAGGTAGAACCAGCCGAGCGCCGCGAAGGCGAAGACCTGGAAGACGGAGTTGATGGCGACGAGGAAGGCGGCGGCCTCGCGGTCCCCGCAGGCGAGTTCGTTCCAGATCAGCACCATCGCGATGCAGCGGGCGAGGCCGACGATGATCAGCCCGGTGCGGTACTCGGGCAGGTCGGGCAGGAAGATCCAGGCGAGCGTGAACATCAGCGCGGGCCCGACGAGCCAGTTCATCACGAGCGACGAGACCAGAAGGCGCTTATCGCCGGCCACGGCGCGGGCATCCGAATACCGCACCTTCGCGAGCACCGGATACATCATCACGAGCAGGCCGATGGCGATCGGCACGCTGACCGAGCCGATCGTGAACGCGCCGAGCAGCGTGCCGATGCCGGGGGCGGCGACCGCGAGCAGGAGGCCGAAACCCATCGCCGCGAGAATCCAGACCGGGAGGAGCCGGTCGGTGAACCCGAGACGGGCCGGAGCGGTGATCGGGGTGGCGACGGAGGGAACGGTCGGGGTTTCAGGGAAGGGCATGGGGCTCCGCACCATCAGAAAATGAATAGATGAACGTCGATATGACGCGTTCCCACTCTATCGACGAATGTCGATTCACGGTCACCGTGCCGGTTGGGGGCTGAGTGCGGTCAGTGCCGCCAGCTTCTCCTGTCCGATGGGCTCCGCCGGCAGGAGGGCGACGATGGCCATCCGATCCGCGAGGAGACGCACCCGGTCGATCTGTTCGACCTCGCTCGAAGCGCGTGCTCGAAGGAACGGTGACGCCGGGCGGGCCGCGGCCAGGGAGACGTTGACGACCCAGGCCCACGGGTGGATGCCGGCACGTTCGAGGTCGTCCTGCAGACCTTCGGCCTCGAGCACCGGGGTCGTCTCCGCGAGGGTAACCAGAATGACCTTGGTCAGGGCCGGGTCCTGCAGACGCATCAATGGTGTCGTGAACGGAAGCGAGTCGCCGATCTGCCGCGCCATTTCGCGGTGATAGGAACCGGTCGCATCCAGCAGGAGGAGCGTGTGCCCGGTCGGGGCGGTGTCGACGACGACGAATTTCCGGCGCGACTCATGGACGACCCGGGAGAACTGCTGGAAGACGGCGACTTCCTCGGTGCAGGGGGAGAGGAGGTCCTCGGCCAGTGCCGCGCGACCCTCCGCGTCCAGGGCCGTGCCCTTGGTGGCCATCACGTGGTCGCGATACGTCTGCACGGCCAGGGCCGGGTCGATACGGGACACCGCGAGCCCGGGCACGCTGCCGTGCAGGGTCTCGGTGAGGTGAGCGGCGGGGTCGGTGGTGGTGAGGTGCACGGCGTGGCCGCGTTCGGCGAGTGCGACCGCGATGGCCGCGGCGATCGTGGTCTTGCCCACCCCGCCCTTCCCCATGCAGAGCACCAGGCCGTGGTCGTCCCGTTCGATCGCATCCACGAGGGCCGCGAGCGGGGCGTCGGGGAGGGGTTCCCCGGCCTCAACGATCTCGTCGGATTCGCCCGTCCCGGCGCTCGCCGAGAAGAGAGACTGCAGCGCCGGGATGCCGACCATGTTGGCGGCCTTGAGCTCGAGCACGTCCAGCGGGAGGCGGGAGAGAGCGGCGGGCATGGCGGCCAGCGCGGCTCCCTCGCGGGCGCGGACGGCCCGGGTGAGGTCCTCGTCGCCGGCGGCAGCGGGCAGCAGTCCGTTGACGACGACGAAACCGCCGCCGATGCCGATCTGATTCAGCTCGAAGTAGGTGCGTTCGATTTCGGCCAGCGAGGATGCCTGCGCCCGGGCGACGAGGACCAGTCGCGTACGCGCCGGGTCGGTCAGCGCGGCGACAGCGGCGGCGTACATCGAACGGTGCTTGTCGAGCCCCGAGAGCGGGCCGAGGCAGGACGGGTCGCCTTTGCCGGCCTCGAGAAAGTCGGTCCAGGAGCCCGGCAGCTGCAGCAGGCGGATGGTGTGCCCGGTCGGTGCCGTGTCGAAGACGATGTGGTCGTACTGCCCGAAGACGGCTTCGTCGGCGAGCAGGCCGGTGAATTCGTCGAAGGACGCGATCTCGGTCGTGCAGGAACCGGACAGGCCCTCGATGATGCCGGCGAGTTCGTCCTCCGGAAGCAGGCCGCGCACGGGCGCGACGATGCGCTCCCGGTAGGCCGCTGCGGCCTGTTCCGGGTCGATCTCGAGGGCGGAGAGGCCGGGCACACTCGCGAGGGGAGTGACCGTGTTGCCGATCGTCAGGCCGAATACCTGGCCGACGTTGGAGGCGGGGTCGGTGCTGACCAGCAGCACCTTCCTGCCCCGGCCGGCGAGGTCGAGGGCGGTGGCGCAGGCGACCGAGGTCTTTCCGACGCCGCCCTTGCCGGTGAAGAACAGGAAGCGGGGCGGGTCCTCAAGGAATCGCATCGGGGCGGCTTAGCAGCAGCCGGAGGCGCCGCCGCAGCATCCGCCCGATTTTGCGGTGAGGCCCAGCTCGGACCGGGCCGGCTCGACCTGCGACGCGACCGTCGACGCGACCTTCGACGCGACGTTGGACGAGTCACCGAGGCCGGCGAAGCCGAGCAGTTCGTCGCGGCTCGGATAGGTGCCGGTCGCGACGGTGACGCCGTCGACGACGGTCAGGGGGAGGCCCTTCGAGCCCACGGTGTGCATGAAGCCGCGGACCGTCTCGTCGGTGGTGAAGGCGGTCGGGTCGGTGGCGAGGTTGTGGCGTTCGATGTCGGCGCCCAGGTCCTTGAGCCGGCGCACGTCGGCGGTCACGGTGACCAGGGATGCGTCGGTGTCGGTTCCGCAGACCCCGGACTCGCAACACAGGGCCGGCTCGTAGATTCGAATGGCAGCCATCTCGTACTCCTCAATTCACTATATCGACATCCGTCGATACCCCCAGTATGGCCCTCTATATCGACAAGTGTCAATACGCGGCTATGCTGGGCCCATGTCGATCACCTCCCTGCTCCCCATCGCCTCGCGTGGCGCGTGCTGCGCGCCGCTGACGCGCGAGACGCTCGCCGCGGCGGATGCCGTTGACCTCGCGCGCTCGCTCAAGGCCCTCGCGGATCCGACCCGGCTGCGCCTGATCTCGATCGTGGCCGCATCCGAAGGTCAGGAAGCCTGCGCCTGCGACCTGACGGCACCGGTCGGGCTGAGCCAGCCCACTGTGTCCCACCACCTCAAAGTCCTGACCGACGCCGGATTCCTCAGCCGCACCCAGCGCGGCAACTGGGCCCATTTTGCGCTCGTACCCGGCGCGCTCGACTCGGTCGCGCGGCTGCTGACCAGCGCATGACCTCGCAGCGATCGTCCGAAGGAAGGAACCACCCATGACTGAAAAGACAGACATCACCGAGCTCGTCCGCGAACGCTACGCCGCCGCGGCGCTGCAGCTCACCGACGTGTCGGCTGCATCCGGCGCGTGCTGCGTTCCCACCGACCTCGGGAACGGCGACGTCTTCGGATCGGTCCTCTATACGGGCGGGGAGGGGTCCGAAGTCCCCGAGGAAGCGCTGCTGGCGAGCCTCGGCTGCGGCAACCCCACGGCGGTCGCCGACCTGCGCGCCGGGGAAACCGTGCTCGACCTCGGCTCCGGAGGCGGCATCGACGTGCTCCTCTCCGCGCGGCGGGTCGGCCCCACCGGTTTTGCATACGGCCTCGACATGACCGACGAGATGCTGTCCCTCGCCCGGGCCAACGCGGACAAGGCCGGCGCCACGAACGTCGAATTCATCAAGGGCCGGATCGAGCAGATCCCGCTGCCCGACGCATCCGTCGACGTCATCATCTCCAATTGTGTGATCAACCTCTCCGCCGACAAGACCGCCGTCATCACGGAGATGTTCCGGGTCCTCAAGCCCAGCGGGCGGCTCGGGATCTCCGACGTCGTCGCGGAGGACCACCTCAGCGAGCAGGACCGCATCGAGCGCGGCAGCTACGCCGGCTGTATTGCCGGCGCGCTCTCCCACCGGGAATACCTAGACACCCTGGCCGGGGCGGGATTCACCGGGATCAGCGTCGACTACACCCACGAGGTCGCCCCCGACATGCACGGCGCCATCGTCAAGGCGGTCAAGCCCTCCGTCTAGCCGCGTGTGGCGCGGGCCGGGAGGCGCCCGGGCGTACACTGTCGGGCATGAATGCCGTGGATTTTTCCGAGGTTGAGCGCAAATACGACGTCGACGCGGCATCCGTTCTCCCGCCGCTGCATGAGCTCCCCGGCGTGACCTGGGTGGATGCCCCTGTCGACCAGTCGCTCGACGCCGTCTACTTCGACACGGCCGACCTCACCCTTGCCGCGCACCGGATCACACTGCGGCGCCGCACCGGCGGGGACGACGCCGGCTGGCACCTCAAGCTCCCGTCCGGCGTCGACGGTCGCGGCCCCGACGAACGCCGCGAGGTGCACGAACCCCTCGGCAGCGACCCCGAGCTCGTGCCGGCCGGCCTCCAGCAGCGGGTTCGCGTCCTCGTGCGCGACCGGGTGCTCGTGCCCGTCGTGCGGCTCCGCAACCACCGGATCGTGCACGTGCTGCGCGGGGACAACGGCGCCGTGCTCGCCGAGGTCTGCGACGACAGCGTCCTGGCCGACCGCCTCGGTGCCGACCCGCTCCGCCAGGAGTGGCGGGAATGGGAGATCGAACTCGTCGACGGCGCCCCCGAGCTGCTCGACGCCGTCGCGGAGGCCTTCGCCGCCGGGGGAGTCCGTCGCGCAGGCTACCCCTCGAAGCTCGGCCGTGCCCTCGGCGACCGCATTCCCGCAGCCCCGCCGGCCCCACCGGCGACGCCGACCCGGTCGAGTACGACGGGGGCCCTGCTGCTCGCCTACCTCGACGCCCAGATGCGGGTACTCGTCAACCAGGACCCGCTCGTGAGGCGCGACGACGCCGAAGCCGTGCACCAGATGCGGGTCGCGACCCGGCGGATGCGCTCGGTGCTGGCCACCTATCGCGACCTGCTTCCGAACGGGCTGGCCAACACCCTCGGGGACGAACTCCAGTGGATCGCCCGTGTGCTCGGCGCCGCCCGCGACAACGAGGTCCTGCACCACAACCTCGCCAGGTCGCTCTCGTCCGAGCCGGCGAAGCTCGTGGTCGGGCACGTCAGGAAGCGCCTGGACGCGCACTTCGCGGCCGACCTCGCCACGGCGCAGCAGGCGGCGGATGTCGTGCTCGACAGCCCACGCTACTTCCGGCTGCTCGACGCACTCGACGCCCTCATCGCGGAGCCGCCGTTCACCGCGCTCGCGAAGAAGCCGGCCAAGTCGGTGGTACCTGGTCTCGTCAAGCGTGATGGCGCCCGACTGCGCAAGGCCGTTCGCGACGCTCGCGCCGTGCCGCAGGGCCCCGATCACGACGCAGCCCTGCACGAGGTGCGCAAGATCGCCAAGCGCCTGCGGTATACGACGGAGTCTGCGCTCATCCTGAGTCCGAAACGTGCGGCCAGGCTTGTGGCCGCCGCCCGACTGGTCCAGGACATCCTCGGCGAGCACCACGACAGCGTCGTCGCCCGCGGGGTGCTGCTCACCCTCGGCATGCGCGCCTTCATCGACAATGAGAACTCGTTCACGTACGGCCGCCTCCACGCGACCGAACAGTTCCGGGGTGCGCACCTCGAGAGCCGGTTCCGGTCGGCGTGGAAAAGCTTCCCCAAGTCCGTGCTCTGACGCCGTCGACCCCGGTCAGGGCTCCGCCGCGATTCTTGCGGTGCGCGCGAGCTCAGTCGAAGTCGAGGCTGAGCTTGCGCAGCAGGGAGGCGAGGCGTTCGCGTTCGCTGGCCGTGAGCGTCGCGAGCAGCTCGGCCTCGGCGTCGACGAGGCGGGTGATCGCGGCATCGACCCGGATCAGCCCGTCGGGGTTCATCACGACGAAGATGCCGCGGCCGTCGTTGGGGTCGGTGCGCCGGGTGACGAGGCCGCGCTCGACGAGCCGGTCGATCCGGTTCGTCATGGTTCCGCTCGACACGAGCGTCTGTTGCAGCAGCGCCTTGGGGCTGAGTTCGTACGGTGCGCCCTCGCGGCGGAGCGCCGACAGCACGTCGAACTCCCACGACTCCAGTTCGGAGCGGGAGAACGCGGTGCGCCTGGCCCGGTCAAGGTGCTTGGCGAGGCGACCGACCCGGCTGAGCACCTGCAACGGGGCGAAATCGAGGTCCGGCCGCTCGCGCAGCCAGGCATCCACGATGCGGTCTACTTCGTCATTGCCGGGCATCGTCCTATTATCCAGCCAGCCGGGGCATCCGCCTGCACAGCACGGGTCATCGGTACGCCCGGCTGCGCGCCGCAGCCGATACTTCTGGCAGACTTATCAGCGTTGGTCGGCTCCGGCCGGCGAATTCCGCCGTGGTGTAATGGCAGCACGACAGCCTTTGGAGCTGTTAGGTCCAGGTTCGAGTCCTGGCGGCGGAGCCGTAGATCATTACCAGTGCTGCATTCCAGTGGCGCCCGCACCCGGTCTTCCCGGCCGGCAACACAGAAGCACGAGGACCCCGTGACCGATTCCCGTCTCGCCATCGTCGTCCTGGCCGCAGGCCAGGGCACCCGGATGAAATCCGCGACTCCCAAGCTGTTGCACCCCCTCGCCGGGCTGCCCATCCTCAGCCACGTGCTCGCGACGGCATCCGCGTTGAACGCCGCGCACGTCGTGACCGTCGTGCGCCACGAACGCGACCGGCTCGTCGACATCGTCGAGGCCGACCTGCCCGAGAGCATCGTCGTCGACCAGGACGAGGTCCCGGGAACCGGCCGGGCCGTCGAGCAGGCCATCGAGGCCCTGCCCGCCGACTTCGAGGGCGACGTGCTCGTCGTCAGCGGCGACGTTCCCCTCCTGAACGCGGCGACCCTCGCGAGCTTCATCACCGCGCACCGCGAACGCGCCGTCGCGGCGACCGTGCTGTCCGCCTTCCCCGACGACTCCACCGGCTACGGCCGCATCGTGCGCGACGAAGCCGGAGCCTTCGACCGCATCGTGGAACAGAAGGACGCCAGCCCCGAGGAACGCCTGATCACGGAGACGAACGCCGGCGTCTACGTCTTCGGCATCACCGAACTGCGTGCGCAGCTCGCCCGCATCACGACTGAGAACGTCCAGGGCGAGAAGTACCTCACCGACGTGATCGGCCTGCTCCGCGAGTCCGGCTCCGATGTGCGCGCCGTTCCGGTAGCGGATGCCTGGCTCGTGGCCGGCATCAACGACCGGGCCCAGCTCGCCGAGTCCGCCCGGCAGCTCAATGCGCTCATCGTGCGCGGCTGGCAGCTCGCCGGCGTGACCGTGCAGGACCCTGCGACGACCTGGATCGACCTCGCCGTCACGATCGCGCCCGACGTCACGATCAAGCCGGGCACCCAGATCCTCGGGGCGACGGTCATCGAGACCGGCGCCGTCGTCGGACCGGACACGACCCTCGTGGACTGCGAGATCGGCGCGAACGCCGAGGTGAAGCGCACGGACGCGACCCTCGCGGTGATCGGTGCCGGCGCATCCGTCGGCCCGTTCTCGTACCTGCGGCCCGGCACGATTCTCGGCGCGGACGGCAAGATCGGCACCTTTGTCGAGACCAAGAACGCCGTCATCGGCGAGGGCAGCAAGGTGCCGCACCTGAGCTACGTCGGCGACGCGACGGTCGGTGTGCACTCCAACATCGGGGCGGGGACGATCTTCGCGAACTACAACGGCGTGACGAAATCGCCGAGCGTCGTGGGGTCGCATGTGCGCACCGGGTCGCACAACGTCTTCGTCGCGCCCGTTAGGATTGGGGACGGGGCTTACACCGGTGCCGGTACCATCGTCCGCAAGGACGTGCCGGCCGGAGCTTTGGCTCTCACCGTGGCCCCACAACGCAATATGGACGGCTGGGTTCAGACCAACCGCCCGGGAACCGACGCGGCGGAAGCCGCGGCTAAGAGCGGAGACTAGGTGCCTGGAATCAATGCCAGCGGCGAGAAACGACTTGTATTGGTTTCGGGGCGAGCACACCCGCAACTGGCACTGGACATCGCCAAGGAGCTCGGTACCGAACTCGTGCACACCGACGCACGTACCTTCGCGAACGGCGAGATCTACGCCCGTTTCGACGAGAGCGTGCGCGGCAGTGACACCTTTGTGATCCAGTCGCACACCAACCCGATCAATGAATGGCTGATGGAACAGCTCATCATGGTCGACGCGCTCAAGCGGGCCTCCGCCAAGCGCATCACGGTTGTTGCGCCGTTCTACCCTTACGCCCGCCAGGACAAGAAGGGCCGCGGCCGCGAGCCGGTATCGGCCCGCCTCGTCGCCGACCTGTTCAAGGTCGCCGGCGCCGACCGCATTATGTCGATCGACCTGCACGCCGCCCAGATCCAGGGCTTCTTCGACGGCCCCGTCGACCACCTCTTCGCGATGCCGGTGCTGCTCGAGCACTTCCAGGAGAAGCTCGACCCCGCAACGCTGACCGTGGTGTCGCCCGACATGGGCCGCGTCCGCGTCGCCGACATCTGGAGCGACAAGCTCGGCGCCCCCCTGGCGATCATCCACAAGCGCCGTGACCCGCTGGTGCCGAACCGCGTCTCCGTGCACGAGATCGTCGGCCAGGTCTCCGGTCGCGTCTGCCTGCTTGTCGACGACATGATCGACACCGGACGCACCATCGTCCTCGCCGCCGAGGCACTGCGTGCCGCCGGAGCGATCGGCGTCGTCGTCGCCGCGACCCACGCCGTGTTCAGCCACCCCGCGCTCGAGCTGCTGCAGAACCCGGCGATCACCGAGGTCGTCGTCACCGACACCCTGCCGATCCCCCCGGAGAAGCGCTTCCCGACCCTGACCGTTCTGCCGATCGCCCCGCTTCTGGCCCGCGCGATCCACGAGGTCTTCGACGAGGGATCCGTCACGTCGATGTTCGAGGGCGCCGCGTAACCCACGCTGCCCCTACCGACGGATGCCCCGCTCACCCGAGCGGGGCATCCGTCGTTAACCGCCGCGACACCCTGTGGGGCGCGCACGGGCAGCGGATGCCTAGGCCGGCACGACCGGTGGGCCGAACCCCGGCGCGCGGGGGATCAGGCCGAGCGAGATCACCCAGGTCTCCCGCTCGTGCACGTCGATCGCGTAACACTGCCAGCCGAACCCGCCGGGCCCGGCCAGGTCGAAGCGCGCGGTGGACCCCTCCGCGAGCGGGTAGTAGTGAGCGACCGCAACGGAGCACCCGTTCGTGGCGGTGACGGATGCGATCTGCATCGACGTGAGGATCCCCGGCACGATCAGCGCCACGAGCCCGAGTACGACGGCGAGGCGCATCACCAGCAGCATCCGCCTGCTGCGCAGCGGCCGCGCGCTGTCGTGCGGCTCATACCCGGCGAGCTCGGGGTGCTCGTGCTGCTCGCTACCGTCGTCGTCGTTCATCGTGGGGTCCAGTATCGCAAATTGCGCTCCCATTCTCCGCGAGAGCGTAAAAAGTGCCCCTTCCCGCAGCGGGAAGGGGCACTTTTTACGCTCTCGCGGAGAGAGGTGGATGCCGCGACTAGTGAGTGGAGGCCTCCGTGGCGATTTCGGTGCGGTCGCCCGACCACAGGGTGTGGAACACGCCGGGCTTGTCGACGCGCTTGTATGTGTGCGCTCCGAAGAAGTCGCGCTGGCCCTGCACGAGGGCGGCGGGCAGACGTTCCGCGGCGAGCGAGTCGAAGTAGCTCAGGGCCGAGGCGAAGCCGGGAACCGGGATGCCCGAAAGCGCAGCGGTCGAGACGACGCGACGCCAGGCCGACTCGCCGGCGGCGACGGCCGCGGCGAAGAACGGGTCGACGAGCAGCGTCGGGATCGACGGGTCGTTCGCGTAGGCATCCACGATGCGGTTCAGGAACTGGGCGCGGATGATGCAGCCGCCGCGCCAGATCGTGGCGACGGCGCCCTTGTCGATGCTCCAGTTGTACTTGGCGGCACCGGCGATGATCTCGTCGAAGCCCTGCGCGTACGCGACGACCTTCGACGCGTAGAGCGCCTGGCGCACGTCGTCGACGAAGGTGTGGCCGACGACGGCGATCTCGGGGCGGGCGCTGATCGAGGCGCGCACCGGTCCGCGCTGCTCGGGGTGGCTCGACACGGCGCGGGCGAACACGGCCTCCGCGATTCCGGCGACGGGCACGCCGAGGTCGAGCGCGTTCTGCACGGTCCAGACGCCGGTTCCCTTGGAGCCGGCCTCGTCGAGGACGATGTCGATGAACGGCAGTCCGGTCTCGGCGTCGACCTGGCGGAGCACCTCGGCGGTGATCTCGATCAGGTAGCTCTCGAGGTCGCCCTTGTTCCACTCGGTGAACACGTCGGCGATGGCGGCGGGGGAGTGGCCGGTCACATGACGGAGCAGGTCGTACGCCTCGGCGATGAGCTGCATGTCGGCGTATTCGATGCCGTTGTGCACCATCTTGACGAAGTGGCCTGCGCCGTCGGTGCCGATGTGGGTGACGCACGGCACGCCGTCGACGACGGCGGCGATCGACTCGAGGATCGGGCCGAGGGTCTCGTAGGCGAGCGCGGAGCCGCCGGGCATGATGCTCGGGCCCTTGAGCGCGCCCTCTTCGCCGCCGGAGATGCCGGCGCCGACGAAGTTGATGCCGGTCGCGCTGATCGCCTTTTCGCGGCGGATGGTGTCGTGGAAGTCCGCGTTGCCGCCGTCGACGATGATGTCGCCGGGCTCGAACAGCTCGGCGAGCTGGCTGATGACCGCGTCCGTGCCCTTTCCGGCCTGGACCATGATGATGGCGGTGCGCGGGCGGCTCAGCGACGCGACGAAGTCCTCGATGGTCTCCGAGGCGACGAAGCCGGCCTCGGGGTGTTCCGTCATGAGGGTCTGGGTGCGCACGTACGAGCGGTTGTAGACCGCGACGGTGTTCCCCTCCCGGCTGGCGAGGTTGCGGGCGAGATTCGAGCCCATCACCGCCAGTCCGACGACGCCAATATTTGCCTGTGCTGTACCGGTTTCGGTCACGTTCGCTCCTTCAAAATGGTTGGTCTAGAACCATGTTCAAGGTTAGTCGGTCGGGCTGGGCACCTGCCCGACGGGGGCGGGCGGATGCTGGTGCACGGTTCCCGCACACTCCGCTAGGCTTAGCAGTTGAACTTCGGCGAGGGCTGCCAGGCGTGTCACGCACGCTCGGCATCCGTTATCGACGCGGCGAAATGCTTCACGGCCTTTCCTCACGCGACACGCGTTCGAGTTGAACCAGCACCCATACGCGCGGTCATCGGCTGCGCAACTGATCTGGGCCGTAGAGGCCTGACAAGGAGACACATCATGGCTGAGGCCAAGGACAAAAAGGTCATCGACAACAAGATCGATGCCGACCTGCGCACCAAGTTCGGCAAGGGTGCGGCCCGCAAGCTGCGCGTGCTCGGCAAGATTCCGGCCGTCATCTACGGCCACGGCACCGACCCGGTGCACGTTGCACTTCCGTCCCACCAGATCGGCCTGATCCTGCGTCGCGCCAACGCGGTGCTCGAGCTCGAGGTCAACGGCGAGACCCACCTGACCCTCGTCAAGGACGTCCAGAAGGACCCGGTCCGTCAGATCATCGAACACCTCGACCTCATCGTCATCCGCAAGGGTGAAAAGGTCCAGGTTGACGTCGCCGTGCACCTGACCGGTGAGATCATCGCCGGAAACGTCATCGACCTGGACATCAAGAGCCTGCTGCTCGAGGTCGAAGCGACCAACATCCCGCAGAACATCGTTGTCAACGTCGATGGCCTCGACGAGGGTGCCCAGATCAAGGCCGGCGAGATCGTCCTTCCCGACGGTGCCGTGCTCATCTCCGATGCAGACGCCGTCGTCATCAGCGTGCACCTACCCGAGGCCGAGGAAGAGGAAGAGGCCGTTGCCGACGCCGACGCCGAGGCCGTTGTCGAGGAAGCCCCCGCCGAGTAGCATTCGCTTCACGCTTTCTGCCTGATCTCGTCGAACAAGGAGGATTTCCCTGGACGAGAATCTCTGGCTCGTAGTCGGGCTCGGTAACCCCGGGCCCGACTACGCCGGAAACCGCCACAACGTCGGCCACATGGTGACCGCCGTGCTCGCCGACCGACTGTCGGCGAATTTCAAGACCCACAAGACCAACTCGACGGTTGCTTCCGGGCGCAGTTTCCCCGGGGGCCCCGGGCTCGTGCTCGCGACGCCGAACACCTATATGAACGTGTCCGGCGGACCGGTGGCCGCCCTGCTGCGGTTCTACTCGCTCGAACCGGATCGCCTGATCGTCGTGCACGACGAGCTCGACCTGCCGTTCGACACGCTCAAGATCAAGGTCGGCGGCGGTCACGGGGGCCACAACGGGCTCCGCGACATCATCGCGGCCATCGGCACGAAGGACTTCGTGCGTATCCGCCTCGGCCTGGGCCGCCCGCCCGGTCGCCAGGCACCGGCCGACTTCGTGTTGCACGACTTCTCCAAGGTCGAGCGCGAGACCCTGCCGAACCTGCTCGAAGACGCAGCGGATGCGATCCAGCTGATCGCGGCGGAGGGCGTCACCGTCGCCCAGCAGAAGTTCCACGCGCCCTGACCCGCCCGCGACAGTGACCGTCCGCGACAGTGACCGTCCCGACCGCGAGAATCGCCGTTCCGGTCGAGAGTCACCGGTGTGGCGGCGACTGTCGACCGGAAAGGCGACTGTCGGCGGTGCTGCGTAGAATTGCCGGGTGACCCTCCACGGCGTAATTGCCACACTTTCGCGCGCCTCCACGTTCGACCGAGCCCTCGCGTGCGCGGGCCGCGACGCCGACTTCTCGCTCACCGAAGGCCTCAGGGCTCCCGTGCTCGCCGCGCTCCTCGAACAGCGCGCCCGGCTCGGCAAGGCCCCGGCCCTGCTGGTCATCACCGCCACCGGGCGTGAGTCCGAATACCTGCACGACAACCTCGACTGCTTCACCGAAGACGCCGAGATCATCGGTTTCCCGGCCTGGGAGACGCTCCCGCACGAGCGGCTGAGCCCGAGTGCCGAGATCGTCGGCAAGCGGCTCTTCGCACTGCGGCGGATGCGCGAGTGGGAGGAGACCGACCCGGCCCTTCGCCGCCCGCTCATCGTGATCGCATCCGTGCGCGCAGCCCTGCAGCCCGTCGCGGACAACCTCACCGACTTCGCGCCCATCGTGCTCACGGCCGGCGCCCGCGGCAACGACCTGGGCGCGCTCGCCGTGCAGCTCGTCGAACTCGCGTACACCCGCGTCGACATGGTGACCCGCCGCGGCGAGTTCGCCGTGCGCGGCGGCATCCTCGACGTGTTCCCCTCGATCGCCCCGCATCCGTCCCGCGTCGAGTTCTTCGGCGACGAGGTTGAACAGATCCGCGCCTTCTCCGTCGCCGACCAGCGCTCCCTGCCAGAACCGGTCGCCTCGGTGAGTCTGCCGCCGAGCCGCGAGCTGCTGCTGAGCCCCGCCGTGCGGCAGCGCGCCCGCGAGATGCAGCACGAGTTCCCCAGCCTCGCCGGCCTCCTCGCGAAGATCGCGGAGGGTATCCCTGTCGAGGGCATGGAGAGCCTCGCGCCCGCCCTCGTCGACCGGCTCGTGCCGATCACGCACTACCTCCCCGCCGAAGCCGCCGTCGCCGTGGTCTCGCCCGAACGCGTCGCCAGCAGGGCGATCAGCCTCGCCGAGACGAACCGCGAGTTCCTCGGGGCGGCCTGGAGCGCAGCGACCGCGGGTGCAGACGCCCCGATCGACCTCGAGTCCGGCGACTTCCTCACCCTCGGCCGGCTGCGCGACTCGGTCACGCACACCGCTCCCGGCGCGCCGGCCTCCGCGCACGTCTGGTGGACTTTCAGTTCCTTCCAGGCCGCCCCGACGGATGCCCCGGTCCTGCCAGAGCACCGCGAAATCGACGACCTCCTCACCCTCAGGGTCGAGGGCGAGGCGGTCCCCAGTTTCCAGGGCAGCGTCGAGGGCGCCATCGGGCACCTCAGCAGCCGGATGAAGGACGGCTGGACGGTCGGCGTGCTCGCCCAGGGTGCCGGGCTCGTCGAACGAGCCGCCGCGGTGCTCGCCGAGCACGAACTCCCCGCCCGGATCGTGACCGAATGGCCGTCAGAACCGGAACCCGGCATCGCGTACCTGCTGAAGGCATCCGTCGACCACGGTTTCGAGCTCGCCGAGACGAAGCTCACCCTCGTCAGCGAGTCCGAGTTCTACGGCCGCACGGTCGGCTACGACGCCCGCCAGGTGAAGAAGCTCGCGAGCCGGCGCAAGAACGTCGTCGACCCGCTGCAGCTCAAGACCGGCGACCACGTCGTGCACCAGACCCACGGCATCGGCCGGTTCGTCGAACTGACCCAGCGCGAGGTGTCGAGCGGCGGCCGCAACCCGGTCAAGACCAAGCGCGAGTACCTCGTGCTCGAGTACGCGCCGTCCAAGCGCGGGCACCCCGGCGACAAGCTCTTCGTGCCCACCGACCAGCTCGACCTCGTCAGCCGGTACATCGGCGGTGAGGCGCCCGCGCTCAGCAAGATGGGCGGCAGCGACTGGTCGAGCGCGAAGTCGAAGGCCCGGCACGCGGTGCGGGACATCGCCGTCGAGCTCGTCAAGCTCTACTCGGCACGGATGGCGAGCAAGGGCCATGCCTTCGGGCCCGACACGCCCTGGCAGCGCGAGCTCGAGGAGGCGTTCCCGTTCGCGGAGACCCCCGACCAGCTCACGACGATCGACGAGGTCAAGGCCGACATGGAACGGCCCATCCCGATGGACCGGCTCCTCTCCGGCGACGTCGGCTTCGGCAAGACCGAGGTCGCCGTGCGCGCAGCATTCAAGGCGATCCAGGACGGCAAGCAGGTCGCGATCCTGGTGCCGACGACCCTGCTGGTGCGCCAGCACATGGAGACCTTCCAGGAGCGATTCGCCGGGTTCCCCGTGCACATCCGCGCCCTGAGCCGGTTCCAGACCGAGAAGGAATCCCGGGAGACCGTCGCCGGCATCCTCGACGGCACGGTCGACCTGGTGATCGGCACCCACCGGCTCCTGACCGGGTCGATCATCTTCAAGGACCTCGGCCTCGTCATCATCGATGAGGAGCAGCGGTTCGGCGTCGAGCACAAGGACGCCCTCAAGAAGCTCAAGACCAACGTCGACATTCTCGCCATGAGCGCGACGCCGATCCCGCGCACCCTCGAGATGGCGGTCACGGGCATCCGCGAGATGTCGACCCTCGCGACCCCGCCGGAGGACCGGCACCCGATCCTCACGTTCGTCGGGCCGTACTCCGACCGGCAGGTCGCCGCGGCCATCCGGCGCGAGCTGCTCCGCGAAGGCCAGATCTTCGTCGTGCACAACCGGGTGTCGAGCATCAACAGGATCGCCGCTCACATCGCCGAACTCGTACCGGAGGCCCGGATCGCCGTCGCACACGGGCAGCTGCCCGAGGCGCAGCTCGAACAGGTCGTCGTCGACTTCTGGGAGCGCAAGTTCGACGTGCTCGTCTCGACGACGATCATCGAGACCGGCCTCGACATCGCCAACGCGAACACCATCATCATCGACAGGGCGGACAAGTTCGGGCTGAGCCAGCTGCACCAGCTGCGCGGCCGGGTCGGCCGCGGCCGGGAGCGCGCGTACGCATACTTCCTCTACGACGAGAACAAGCCGCTCACCGAGATCGCCCACGACCGGCTCTCCACGATCGCCGCGAACAACGAGCTCGGCGCCGGCATGCAGGTCGCCCTGAAAGACCTCGAGATCCGCGGGGCGGGCAACCTGCTCGGCGGCGAACAGGCCGGGCACATCGCCGGGGTCGGTTTCGACCTCTACCTGCGGATGATCGGCGAGGCGGTGAGCGCCTTCCGCGGCGACGTCGCAGAGGGCCAGACCGAGCTCCGGCTCGAGCTGCCCGTCGACGCGCACATCCCCGAGGACTACGTCGACAGCGAGCGCCTCCGCCTCGAGGCCTACCAGAAGCTCTCCGCGGCGAGCTCGCCGACCGCGGCCAGGGACCAGATCGACCTCGTGCTCGAGGAACTCACCGACCGCTACGGCGAACCCCCGCAGTCGGTGCAGAACCTGATCCTGGTCTCCCGGCTGCGCTGGCTCTCCCAGCAGGCCGGCCTGAGCGAGGTCGTCGCGATGGGCTCCAACCTGCGGGTCGCCTCTGCCGACCTCGCCGACTCGATGCAGGTGCGCCTGAAGCGGATGTACCCCGGCTCGCGGTACACCGTCGCAACCGGGGCCATCATGGTGCCGATGCCGCGGATCAACGACGAACCGCTCGGCGACGCCGCCTTGATCGCCTGGGCCGGCTCCCTGCTCGCCGCGATCTTCCCCCGTCCCGTCGAGGAGCCCGCTGCGCCGGGTGCCGCACCCAAGGCCGCACCGACGACCACGCAGCACCCCAACCCCAGGAGGAAGTCGTGACCGACGCCAACCCGATCGACGCCCCGATCGACCCGCGGACCGATACCCCGATCGACGTCCTCGTCCGGACGGTCGCGCGGCTGCGCGCTCTCGGCGGCTGCCCCTGGGACATGGAGCAGACCCACGCCTCCCTCGTGCCCTACCTGCTCGAGGAAAGCCACGAGCTGGTCGAGGCGATCGAGGCCGGTGGCCGCGAGGAACTCCTCGAGGAACTCGGCGACGTGCTCTACCAGGTCCTCTTCCATGCCGACCTCGCCGCGCACACCGCCGGCGAGGACTTCGACCTGCAGGATGTCGCCGCGAGCCTCACCCGGAAACTCGAGGGCCGGCATCCGCACGTCTTCGGAGACCTCGACCTCGCGACCGCGGACGACGTCGCCGCGGCCTGGGACGGTTTCAAGGCCACCGAGAAGCCCGGCCGCACGAGCGTGCTCGACGGCATCCCGCAGGGCATGCCCGCTCTCGCCCTCGCTGACAAGGTGCTCGGGCGCGCCCAGAAGATCGGGCTGCTCGATGCGGACGGCGCCGACTTCCCGCTCCCGCTCGAGAGCGAGGACGAGCTCGGCCCCCTGCTGCTCGCAATCGTCTCCGCGGCGAAGGCTCGCGGCCTCGACTCCGAACGCGCCCTGCGCACCGCCGTGCGTGGGCTCCAGGACGAGATCCGTTCCGCTGAGCTCGACAGCGCGGGGCTCGACGGTGCAGCGGATGCCGCGACCGACTTCTCGGATGCCGGCATCATCGGCCTCCCCGCCGACAACGACTGACCGCCACCGGGCCGGGCCGCCCGGCCCGACCTGAGACAATGGATTCCATGGCAACACAGGTGACCCCGCCGCGCGGCATGCGCGACTTCCTCCCCGCTGAGAAGGCCGGTCGCGAGCACGCGCTCGGCGTGATCCGGCGCAGTTTCGCCGCGCACGGCTTCGACGAGATCGAGACCCCGGTCATGGAAGACTCCGCCCGGCTGCACTCCGGCCTCGGCGGCGACAACGAGAAGCTCGGCTTCGCGGTGCTCAAGCGCGGCCTCGCCCCTGCCGACGCCCTCGCCGCCGCGGAGTCCGGCGACCTGCTCGGCCTCGCCGACCTCGGCCTCCGCTTCGACCTCACCGTCCCGCTCGCCCGGTTCTACGCGACGCACCGCGCCGCCCTGCCCACGGTGTTCCGGGCGATCCAGATCGCCCCGGTCTGGCGGGCCGAACGCCCGCAGAAGGGCCGGTACCGCCAGTTCGTGCAGTGCGACATCGACATCATCGGCGAGGCGGGCCCGCTCGCCGAGATCGAACTCATCACGGCGACGATGGCCGCCCTCGACGCCCTCGGCCTCACCGGCTGCTCGGTGCGCATCAACGACCGCCGCATCCTCACCGCCCTGCTCGCGTACTGGCAGGTCCCTGCGGATCTGTTCGAGCGGGCCCTGATCACGATCGACAAGCTCGACAAGATCGGCGTCGACGGCGTCGTCACCGAACTCGACGGCCTCGGCATCCCCACCGACGGCATCGCGGAGACCCTCCGCTCGATCGCCTCCGCCGGCTGGGACCTGCTCGGCTCGGCCGGCGAGCCCGATGCGTCCGCAGCACCCGCCTGGCTCGACCCGGTCGCATACGCCGACCTGCTCGCCCTCCGCGACGCGCTCCCCGGCGCCGACCTCGTCTTCGACCCGACGCTCGTGCGCGGCATGGGCTACTACACCGGCACGATCTTCGAGATCGCGCACCCCGATCTCGGCTACTCGCTCGGCGGCGGCGGCCGGTACGACGGCATGATCGGCCGATTCCTCGGCGTCGACGTTCCCGCGTGCGGCTTCTCGATCGGCTTCGAACGCATCGTCGACCTGCTCGGCGGCACCGGCGCATCCGCCGAGAACGCCGTTGTGCTCATTCACGAGAAGGACGCGGCTCCCGGCCGCCTCGTCGCCCTGAAGACCGCACTCGTCGCCGAGGGCCTGCGGGTGCGGCTCGAGCACCGCACCAAGAACCTCAAGGCCCTGCTCGGTCGCGCCGCCGAGGCGGGCTATGGGCGGTACGCCTTCGTCACCGATGAAACAGCGGATGCCGCGACGCTCGACTTCCGCCCGCTCGCGGGCTGATTCCCGCGCTCGGAGCCTCCGTCGCTAGACTGTTACATGATTGGAACACAGTGTCGTCTTCCTGCACGTTCCCCCCATACCAACACCCCACCCATTAGGAAATAACAGGAAACAGGAGATAGCTGTGGCTCTCATTGAGGCAGTAGTAGCGCGCGAGATTCTCGACTCCAGAGGCAACCCGACCGTCGAGGTCGAGGTATTGCTTGATGACGGCTCCGTAAGCCGTGCCGCCGTTCCGTCGGGCGCATCCACCGGTGCGTTCGAAGCTTATGAACTTCACGACGGCGACAAGTCGCGTTACCTCGGCAAGGGCGTCCTCAAGGCCGTCGACGCCGTTATCGACGAGCTCGGCCCGGCAGTCGAGGACCTCGACGCCACCGACCAGCGCATCGTCGACGCCGTACTTATCGAAACCGACGGCACCGAGAACAAGCACCGCGTCGGCGCCAACGCCATCCTCGGCGTGAGCCTGGCCGTCGCCAAGGCCGCAGCCACCTCGGCCGGCCTGCCCCTGTTCCGCTACCTCGGTGGCCCGAACGCGCACACCCTTCCGGTCCCGATGATGAACATCATCAACGGTGGCTCGCACGCCGACAACGACGTGGACATCCAGGAATTCATGGTTGTCCCGCTCGGTGCCGAGTCCTTCGCCGAGGGCCTCCGCTGGGGCACCGAGACGTACCACGCCCTGAAGGCCCTGCTCAAGTCGAAGGGCCTCTCCACCGGCCTCGGCGACGAGGGTGGATTCGCTCCGAACCTCCCGAGCAACCGTGCGGCACTCGACCTCATCGTCGAAGCCATCACCAACGCCGGCTACACGCCCGGCAAGGACATCGGCCTGGCACTCGACTGCGCCGCGTCCGAGTTCTACAAGGACGGCGTCTACCACTTCGAGGGCAAGGAACTTTCTGCCCAGGAGCTGTCCGCGTACTACGTCGACCTCGTCAAGTCCTACCCGCTCGTGTCGATCGAAGACCCGCTCGAGGAAGACGACTGGGATGGCTACGTGCACCTCACCGCCGAAATCGGCGGCCTCGTGCAGATCGTCGGAGACGACCTGTTCGTGACCAACCCGGAGCGTCTTGCCAAGGGCCTGGCCCTCGGCACGGCCAACTCGATCCTCGTCAAGGTCAACCAGATCGGTACCCTCACCGAGACGCTCGACGCCGTTGCCCTCGCGCAGCGCGCCGGCTACACGACCGTCATCTCGCACCGCTCCGGTGAGACCGAAGACACCTTCATCGCCGACCTCGCGGTCGCGACGGATGCCGGCCAGATCAAGACCGGAGCGCCTGCCCGCTCCGAGCGCGTTGCCAAGTACAATCAGCTGCTGAGGATCGAAGAAGAGCTGGGCGAGGCCGCCGTGTACGCGGGCCGCTCTGCCTTCCCCCGTTTCAAGGCCTAGTTTCGACTGGAGCTCTCGAAGCGCGGGGTGAATCCCGCGCTTCGAGAGCTCTGTTTTTTATCCGGTGAGAACCGGCGAGGATCCGGCGAAAGGAGTTGCCATGGCCGCGAAACGCACTGAACGGCAGCCCGTCGCGCTCGGCCTCGACGAGACCCCGATGAGTGGCTGGCTTCGCGGCCTGCGCCTGTCCGGGTTCTCGCTCATGATGATGGGCATCCTCATCCTCGCGGTCGTCGTGCTCGCCCCCGGCCTCCGCACCTACGGTGAGCAGCAGCAGGAAATCAGCCGGCTCACCGCCGACGTGTCTGCCCAGCAGACCACCGTCGACCAGCTCAAGACCGAGCGGGAGCGCTGGAACGACCGCACCTACGTCACGACCCAGGCCCGCGCCCGGCTGTCCTATGTGCTGCCGGGCGACGTGAGCTTCCTCGTGATCAACGACCTGCCGCTGCCGGCCGCCGCTGCAGCCGCGCCCGCCGCGACCACGGCCATCCAGAACACCGACATCGATTGGGTATCGTCCATGTTCGCTTCCGTCATGACCGCCGGCCTCGCCCCCCAGGCCACCCAGTGACCCGGCCGCCGTTCGCGCCCGTCACCGCCGACGACCTGAAGATCGTCAGCGCACAGCTCGGCCGCCCGGCCCGCGACGCCGTCGGTATCGCGGCGCGCTGCGTGTGCGGAGCTCCCACCGTCGTCGCCACCGCACCCCGGCTGAGCGACGGCACGCCGTTCCCCACTCTCTACTACCTGACCCACCCGGCCGCGACCGCTGCGCTCTCCTTCCTCGAGGCGACCCAGGTGATGAACGAGTTCAACCAGCTGCTCGCCGACGATGAGGCCGTCCACGACCAGTACCGCCGCGCCCACGCGGGATTCCTCGCCGATCGCGCCATGCTCGGCGACGTACCCGAGATCGCCGGCATCTCCTCCGGCGGCATGCCCGACCGGGTCAAGTGTCTGCACGCCCTCGCCGCACACTCGCTCGCCGCAGGCCCGGGCGTCAACCCGATCGGTGACCTCGCGCTCGCGCGGGCAGCCTGGACCCCGGCCGTCTGCGAGTGCCTCGACTATTCCGCGGCGGACGCGTGACCCGTTCCCTGCTGCAGCGGCGCCTCGGCGCCGCGCTCGCGGTGGCGCTGACCATTGTTCTGGGAGGCGCCTCCGTCGTCGGCGACGCGGCACCCGCGCACGCCGACCAGGTGCGCGACCTCGAATACTGGCTCAACGACTACGGTTTCACGCAGGCCTGGGCGACGACCAAGGGCGCCGGCGTGACGGTCGCCGTGATCGACACCGGGGTGAGCACGAGCGTCCCCGAACTCGCCGGCGCCGTCGTCGGTGGCACGGATGTCTCGGGCCTGGGCTCGAGTAACGGCCAGACCCCCGTGGGGGACGGCAGCGAGCACGGCACCCTGGTCGCCTCCCTGATGGCTGGCCGCGGTTCCGCGGACGGGACAGGAGTCATCGGCGTGGCACCCGAGGCGTCCATTCTCGCGGTGTCGGTCGCGTTCGGGAGCAGCGGCGCAAAGCTCAGCAACGACGACCAGATCGCGGCAGGCATCCGCTGGGCCGTCGACCACGGCGCCGACGTGATCAACATGTCGCTGACCCGGAACACCCTGGACTGGCCGTCGAGCTGGGACGACGCCTTCCTGTACGCGTTCCAGCATGACGTCGTCGTCGTGGCCGCGGCCGGAAACCGGGGGAGCGGCACCACGGAGGTCGGCGCCCCGGCGACGATCCCCGGCGTGCTCACCGTCGGGGGCGTCGATCGCAACAAGACCGCGAGCTTCGACGCCTCCTCACAGGGCATCACGATCGCCGTCGCCGCCCCGAGCGAACAACTCGTCGGCGTGGTGCCGAACGGCGGGTACGTGCAGTGGAGCGGCACGAGCGCCTCCGCCCCGATCGTCTCCGGCCTCGTCGCCCTCGTGCGCGCCGCCTACCCGAAGCTCAACGCCGCCGAGGTGATGAACCGGGTGATCGCGACCGCCAACCCGAACGGCCACGTCGTCCCCAGCCCCGTCTACGGCAACGGCCTGATCGACGCGGCCGCCGCGGTCACCGCGTCCGTGGCGCCCTCGACGTCTCCGACGCCGACGGCCCTGCTCCAGGACTGGATTCACCTGCACCGGCGCATCGACACCGTCCCGACAGCCGCGCCGACGGCCGCACCCGTTGCCCGCGCCGTGCCGAGCAGCGACCCGCCGCTGCCGACCGACACCGCCGCGAGTCCCTGGCTGCCGACCGAGCTGACCCTGACCTATATCACCGTTCCGCTTCTCGTTCTGTTGGGGTTTGCTATCCTAGTAACGCTGTTCGGCATAGGTGCTCTTCGGCGGCTCAAGCGAAATCGATCGAATCGGTAAGTTTTCGCATATTCCATCATGTAGGAGGACCCTTATCGTGCCAAAAATTCTCATTGTCGGTGGCGGCTACGCGGGCTTCTACACCGCCTGGAAGCTTGAGAAGTGGCTGCGAAAAGGCGAGGCCGAGGTCACCATGGTCGACCCCCTCCCGTACATGACCTACCAGCCCTTCCTCCCCGAGGTTGCCGCCGGCTCGATCGAAGCCCGCCACGCCGTGGTCGCGCACCGTCGCCACCTCTCGAAGACGAACGTCGTCACCGCGAAGGTCACCCACATCGACCACGCGTCGAAGACCGCGACGATCACCCCGCCGGTCGGCGAGCCGTATGAGTTCAACTACGACATCGTCGTCGTCACCGCAGGAGCCGTCTCGCGCACCTTCCCGATCCCCGGGGTCGCCGACCAGGCGCTCGGACTCAAGACCATCGAGGAAGCCGTCGCCATCCGCGACACCGTGCTCACCAACTTCGACAAGGCCTCCCTGCTCCCCGCCGGACCCGAGCGCGACCGCCTGCTCACCTTCGTCGTCATCGGCGGCGGCTTCGCCGGCATCGAGGTCTTCGCCGAACTGCGCTCGTTCGCGACCTCGCTGCTCAAGTCCTACCCGCAGATCGGGTTCGACGACATCCAGTTCCACCTCGTCGAGGCGATGGGCCGGATCATGCCAGAGGTGTCCGTGCCGACGAGCCTCTGGGTCATCGACAACCTCGACAAGCGCGGTGCGAAGATCCACCTCAACACCCAGCTGACGAGCGCCGTCGACGGTGTCGTCGAGCTCTCCACCGGCGAGAAGTTCGAGACCGACCTGATCGTCTGGACTGCTGGCGTGATGGCGAACCCCGGCATCGTGCGTCACACCGACCTCCCCATCGAGGAGCGCGGCCGCCTGCAGGTGCGCCCCGACCTCCGCGTCGGCACCGCAGACGAGATCATCGAAGACGCCTGGGGCGCCGGCGACATCACCGCCGTCCCCGACCTCAGTGGCGGGGGAGTGGGCGGCTTCTGCGTTCCCAACGCCCAGCACGCCGTGCGTCAGGGCAAGCTCATGGCCAAGAACATCGTCGCCGTCCTCCGCGGCGAGGGCCCCAAGGACTACATCCACAAGAACCTGGGCGCCGTCGCCGGTCTCGGTGTCGGACAGGGTGTCTTCCAGTCCGGCAAACTGGCCATCAAGGGCCCGCTGGCCTGGATCGCGCACCGCGGCTACCACGGCCTCGCCATGCCGAGCTGGGAGCGCAAGCTGCGCGTCGTCTGGGGCTGGGTGAACAACTTCTTCCTCGGTCGCGACATCGTGTCCCTCGCCGCCGTCGAGACCCCGCGCGCCGTGTTCGTCGAGTTCGCCTCCCGCCCGAAGCCCGCCGCGGGTGCCGCGGCGCCGGCGAAGGCCGCATCCGCTGCGGTCACGCCCCCGGCACCGGTCACCGTGCCGGCAGCGGCTGCCGCGGCAGCCCCCGCCGCCAAGGTCACGGCGCCCCGCGCGCCGCGCAAGACGCCGGTCAAGGCTCCCGCCGCCGCACCGGCGATCGTGGCAGCGGATGCCGCGACCGAGGCGACCACGCCCGTCAAGTAAGCGGCTGCTCCGGCAGCACCTACGCTTGAAGCGTCGGAGTCTGTTCGGACTGAGTTCGCTCAGCCCGGATGTACTCGGACGCGCCCCCGTAGCCCAATGGCAGAGGCAGACGACTTAAAATCGTCACAGTCTGGGTTCGAGTCCCAGCGGGGGCACCATCATCCGGCACTGGACGTCCGCCTGATTCCGCGGACGTTCGTCGTCTGGAGGGTCCGCTCGGGGCTCCTGTGCGCACTGGCGCTTAGGCGAGTGTTGCCCAGGTCATCCCGCAGACGGGCTCACTCAGACCGGATTCCTGCACGGCGGCAGTCCTCCTCGTCGGCGGGATCACGGCCGCACAAGCTGGTTCGCGCTGCGCAGCACCGTCGGTGCCGTCAGGGTCGCACGGTCCAGCTCGACAGTGGAGCGGATGCTGAACACCGCACTTTCACCCGGGAGCATCGTGATCAGCATGTCGTCGACCCGGGCGGACGGGTCCACCTTGTCCACCAGTACGGCAAGATCACGGGTGAGCGTTGTGGCCGTCACCGTGAGCAGGTAGCCGTCCACAACCCGTTCGAGCGACGAGGACAGGCACGGCGCACCGAGCCGGGTATCGCGGGGCTCGGCGAAGAACCAGTGGCCACGCACCCCGGTGAGCTCGGCCCGGAGGAGTTCCGCTGCCGCATCCGTTGTCGCGGACACGGATACGGGCAGAGGCACGGTCACCGTGGACCGCGCGGGCAGGGTGACCCGTTCCGCGTGCTCGGCCAGCACGATTCCCGCGTCTGTGAGGCGTCGGACGATGAGCTCGCCCGACCAGGGTGAAGCCTCGTCGTTGACGACGACCGCGGCCAGCGTTCCCCCCGCGCGCGGTTGAATGGTCACCAGTCTGTCGGCGTAGGCGTGGCGGATCGCGTAGAGCAGCGGCTTGGGCCGCCCATAGCCGTCGACGGCCGCCCAGGACGTGACCGGCCAGCAGTCGTTGAGCTGCCAGACGACGCTGCCCATGCAGTGCGGTTGCAGGGAACGGAAGTGTTCGATGGCGGTGCCGATGGCGTTGGCCTGGTTGAGCGACATCGCCCAGTGCCAGTCGTCGATGTCGTCGGGCAACGGGTAGTGGGCGAGCAGGCCGTCGGTGAGCTTCACGTTGCCCTCCATCGCCTTCTGGTGCACCAGCATGCCGGGGGACTCGGGAGTGAGCGGGGAGTCGCTGATCGATGCGCGCATGGTCGACCAGGTCGGTGGGCCCTGCCAGCCGAATTCCGCTACGAAGCGGGGCGTGTACTCACGGTAGGCGGGGTAGTCGCGCTGGTTCCACAGGTCCCAGATGTGCATCGTGCCGTTGTTCGCATCGTTCGGCGTGAGTGTTCCGTCACGGCCGAGACCGTCGATGCCGCCCGGGGTGAACGGGCTTCCCGGCGTGTACCCGATGTGCGGCGCCAGTTCGGCCACGATGCGCGGGAAGAGCTCGTAGTAGTAGCCCGCGCCCCAGGTCTTGCCATCCAGACGCTTCTTCCAGTTCCACTCCTCGTGGCCCCAGAGGTTCTCGTTGTTGCCGTTGAGCACGATCAGCGATGGGTGCGACGCCAGCCTGGCCACGTTGTCGCGGGCCTCCGCTTCGATCTCGCCGAACAGGGGCGCCTCTTCGGAGTAGGCGGCGCAGGCGAGAAGGAAGTCCTGCCACGTGAGCATGCCGCGGTCGTCGCAGAGCTCGAAGAAGTCGTCGGCCTCGAAGATGCCGCCGCCCCAGACCCGGAGCAGGTTGATGTTGGCGAATTCGGCCTGCTCGATGCGGTCCCGGTACCGGTCCCGGTCGACCCGGTGCGGAAAGGAGTCGTCGGGGATCCAGTTGGCCCCGCGAACGAAGACCGGGTGCCCGTTGACGGCGATCGTGAACGGTGTCCCTGTGGCATCCGGCTCGGTGTCGAACGACACGGTACGGAAGCCCACGCGCCGGTGTGCCGAATCGAGTTCGAGTGCTTCGGCGTCGTCCGCGCCCGAATCGTGCAACGTCACGTCGACGGCATAGAGCGGCTGCTCGCCGTAGCCCCGCGGCCACCACCGCGACACCTCGGCAACCTGCAGCGTCACGACCGCGCTCGTCTGGCCCGCGTTCAGAGTGGCCGAGCCGGTCACGCCTCCGACGGATGCCGTCACGATGAGATCTGCGTCGCTCGCCCGGGCGACCTCGACGTGCACGGCGACCGTGCCCGAGTGCCGGGCCGTCCCGTCTGCCCGGACAAGGGTGTCCACGGTGGCGATCGGGCGCACGGACTCGATCCGCGCCGTCGCCCAGCATTCGAGGGCGACCGGGCGCCAGATGCCCGATGTGCTCGTGTCGATGCCCCAGTCCCAGCCGAAGCTGCAGGCCATCTTGCGGATCGCGTTGTACGGGTGGTGGTTCACGTGCGGGCGATAGCCGAGTTCGAGGCTGGCGGCATCCGCGGCCCGGATCGGAGAGGAGAACGTGACGGCGAGCTCGTTCAGGCCGGCGCGCAGATGGGTGCGCAGGTCGAATCGGTAACGGCGGTGCATATTCCTGGTCACGCCGATCCGGTGGCCGTTGAGTTCAACCGTCGCGATCGTGTCGAGACCGTCGAAGACGATCTCGCTCTGGGTGCTGCTGTTCGGCTGCCAGACGAAGGTCGTCGTGTATCGCCAGTCGGTGAGTCCGATCCAGCCGAGCAACTGCTCATTGCCGTCGAGGTACGGGTCGGGGATGAGGCCCGCGGCGAGGAGGTCGGTGTGCACCGACCCGGGAACGCTTGCCGGAATTGTGTGCTGGCGCACGGCCCGGGGGACAGGGCCGTCGAGCGCGGTGACGGTCCAGTCGGCGAGGAGGCGTCGGATCGGGTGACTCGTGGGCACGACGGCCTGGATGGTGGTGTCAGTCATGATGTGGCGGCAGCGACCCGACGACGCCCGGATGGGTGAAATCAGGAATCTGAAATCCGGGCGAGATCGTCATATCGCCTACGTTACGACACGACGCCGCCACCCCGGTAGACCGGGGTGCGCTGGGGCGGGCTGAGCGCTCGCGTCCGGAAGGGCACGACAGAGGCCTTGACAGCACACTTGTTTTTTGCAAGTATGACGTCAGTCCACATGGGAACCTCTACAAGGAGACACGATGACCGCGATGTTCGTCAACCTGCCGGTGACCGACCTGGAGCGCGCAAAGGCGTTCTACACGGCGCTCGGATTCACCATCAACCCGGCCTTCTCGGACCACAACGCGGCCTGCGTCGTCGTCGAAGAAGACCACAGCTACTTTATGATCCTTGTCCGCGAGTACTTTCAGACCTTCACCGACCTTCCGATCGGAGATCCGGCCGTGAACCCCTCCGTGTCGACCGCGATCTTCCTGGACAGTCGCGAGGCGGTCGACAAGGCCGTCACCGACGGCGTCGCCGCTGGAGGCTCTGAGCCCAAACCGGCCTCGGACTACGGCTTCATGTACCAGCGCCAGCTGAACGACCCCGACGGCAACTTCCTCGAGTTCGGCTGGATGGACCCGGTAGCAGCCGCTCAGGGCCCCGAAGCCTTCGCGAATCAGCAGGACTGAGGTCGATGGCCGCACGCGACTATGGTCAATACGGTGGCGTCACGCGAGGCCTGGAGCTTGTGGGAGAGCGCTGGGCCCTGCTCATCGTCCGCGACCTGCTCGTCGGGCCGCGGCGCTACGGCGAACTCGCCGGGGGACTCGCTCGGATCCCGAGCAACATCCTGGCCGCACGGCTGAAGGAGCTGCAGGCGGCGGGCATCATCCGACGGGTGCCTCATTCGCGCGTCATCGTCTACGAGCTGACGCCGTACGGCCGCGAGCTCGAGCCCGTGGTGCTCGCACTCGGGGCGTGGGGATTCAAATCCCTGGGCGATCCGCGGGAGGAGCAGGTCATCACCCCTGACGCCATGACGATGGACCTCCGGACCGCGTTTCGTCCGCAGGTCGCGGAGCAGCTCCCGGCGACCGCGTACGCAGCGCGGTTCGGTCATGCCGAGCTTCTGATCCGGGTTGACGGCTCCACCCTCGATGTGACGCGCGGTGATGGGCCCGTCGACCTCGCCTTCGCCGCTGGTCCGGGCATCCGCCGGCTCATTTCCGGTGAGCTCGGCCCGGAGCGCGCGATCGAGACCGGGGTCGTCGAGGTGCTGCGTGGTCGCCGTGCCCTCCTCGGTCGCTTCGCGAGCACGTTTCACCTGGCCGCCTGAGCCGAGCGCGGTACCGCTATGGCTGCACCCGGAATGCCCTGCGTCTGGACCTGGGGTCGCGGCCCGGCGTAGTGTGTCCGGCATGTCGCTGTTCTGGGAAGAAGTCGTCGTCGATTGTCGCGACCCGAAGGGGCTCGGGCGATGGTGGCAGGAGGCTCTCGGCTGGATCGTGGTCGGCGAGAGCGACGACGAGCTCGAACTCGCCGCGGCCGAGGGTGCGCACCCGACCCTGCTGTTCGGCGCTGTCCCCGAGGGAAAGACCGTGAAGAACCGGCTCCACCTCGACTTCGTCCCCGACGACCAGGCCGCCGAGGTCGGGCGCCTGCTCGGCCTCGGGGCGACCCGTGCCGATGTGGGCCAGCGAGACGTCCCATGGGTGGTCCTGGCGGACCCGGAGGGCAATGAATTCTGCGTGCTCTCGGCCCGCACGGTTGGTTAGCGCCCGTGTCCGTCGAGCAGGGCGGCCGCGAAAAGGCGAGCGCCCTAAACTAGCGTTATGGCGAGGCAAGACGGGGCAGCACGCACACCGGACAAGGTGGTGCACAAGGTGCTCAACAACAACGTCGTCATCTCGATCGACGAGTCCGGTCAGGAACGCGTGCTGATGGGACGCGGGCTGGGATTCCAACTGCTTCCCAGCGACACGATCGATCCCGCCAAGGTCGAGAAGACCTTCGTCCTCGATCAGGGCAGTGAAGCCGACCATGCCCGCCAACTCCTCGCGTCCGTGCCGTACCCGGTCATCGAAGCGGTCACGCGGGCGGTCGACGAGGCGGAACGGACCCTGGGCCGAAGCCTCGGTCGCCGATTGCCGCTCGCCATCATCGACCACATCCAATTCGTGCTCGAACGGATGCAGAAAGGCATCCGCATCCCGACGACGTCGATGCCCGAATTACGCGTCCTGCATCCGCAGGAGTTCGACGCCGCGACGGCAATGGCCCGATCGGTCAGCGCCAGCCTGGACACCGCCCTCCCGGACGAGGAAGCGGTGTTCCTCACCATGCATCTCCTCAACGCGACCAGGGACGAGCCCAATGGAACCGCGGCACTGCTCTTCCGTCGGGTGCAGCACGTGGTGACGACGGTCGAGGGCGGCCTCGGCGTGCACCTGGACACGGCGAGCCCGGACTACGCGCGGTTCATCCTGCACATCCAATTCCTCCTGCAGCGGCTGGTGGCGAAGTCGATGTTGCGCGGCTCGGACACGTCCTTCTTCGAATTCGCCAAACACAGCTACCCCCGCTCCTACGCCATCGCCGCCGACGTCAAGTCGTACGTCAGTGCCGCCACCGGCTCCGACCTCACCGACGAAGAGCTCCTGTACGTGATCGTGCACGTCGAGCGACTGGCGAACCAGATGGTGGATGGCGCCGCCACCTGATCGTGTGCTACGTTGAGACCGCAGGGCGACGACGCTCTGTGGAAGCATTTTCGGATTGTTACCGCATCAGCGGGCAAAACCTGAACTCTCATCGCCAGTACGGCGATGAATGAGTTCAGGTCTTTTTTTTGCCCAAAACACCGATTGATCGCTTCCTGAGCATGGAAGTCGCGATGTCGCGGCGGAAGGTGAATGAGACCGATGGACTACTCCAAGACCGCAGCTGCGGTCCTCAAGGGTGTGGGCGGCGAAGAAAACGTCCAGTCGCTCGTGCATTGCGCGACGCGGCTGAGATTCGTCATCAAGGACGACGCGAAGGTCGACAAGGCGGCGGTCAAGGCCACCTCCGGCGTCATCGCGACGGCCGAGGCCGGCGGTCAGTACCAGGTCGTCATCGGCAATGAGGTACCCGAGGTCTTCGCCGAGATCACGAAGATCTCGAAGCTCGGCGGCGCCTCCTCCTCCGGCGGCCAGGCCGCCCAGGACGGCCCGAAGGGCAACCTCGTCAACCGCTTCATCGCGATGATCTCGGCGATCTTCACCCCGCTGGTGTGGGCGCTCGCGGGCACCGGCCTCCTGAAGGCCTTCCTGGCGGCAGCGGTCACGTTCGCCTGGATCGACAACACGACGACGACGTACACGATCCTGAACGCACTCTCGGATGCCTTCATCAACTTCCTGCCGCTGGCGCTCGCGATCACCGCGGCGAAGTACTTCAACGCGAGCCAGTTCACGTCGCTCGCCATCGCCGGTTCCTTCGTGTACCCCTCGATCGTCGCGCTCAACGGCGTGCCGGACATCACCTTCTTCGGTATCCCGGTGACGATGGTCAGCTACGTCTCGAGCGTCATCCCGATCATCGTCATCGTGTGGTTGCAGAGTCACGGAGAGCGGTTCCTGTACGCCGCACTGCCGGCCGCGATCCGCCGATTCGTGACACCCATGATCATGGTGATCATCCTGGTACCGCTCACCTTCCTGGTGATCGGCCCGCTCTCCAACCTGATCAGCACGGGACTGGCCGGCGGTATCGGCTGGGTCTTCACGGTCGTGCCCTGGCTCGGTGGAGCCATCATGGGCGGCCTCTGGCAGGTCTTCGTCATCTTCGGCCTGCACTGGGGCTTCGTCCCGCTGATGACCGCCGAACTGCAGAGCACCGGGTTGATCTACATCACCGCGCCGCTCTTCGCCGCGGTGCTGGCACAGGCTGCGGCCGTCGCCGGGGTCTGGGTGCGCACCCGCAACTCGAACCTGAAGTCGCTCGCTGCCCCGGCCACCCTGTCGGGCTTCCTCGCCGGTATCACGGAGCCGGCCATCTACGGCGTGAACCTGCCGCTCAAGCGGCCGTTCGTCTAAGGAGTCGTCGGTGGTGTCCTCGGTGGAGCCCTGATCTCGGCCGGCGGCGTCGCCGCGAACGCCTTCGTGCTGCCCTCGCTGCTGGCGCTGCCAGCCCTGTTCGGTACCGGAAACACCGTGATGCTGATTCTGGGCCTTCTCGTCGCCATCATCGTGCCGTTCGGCCTGACCGTGATCCTCGGATTCAAGGATCCGGCCAACGATGCCGCCGCAGTCGTGGACGGCACCGACCTCGAGGTGCTGAGCCCGCTCGACGGCACCGCCGTTGCACTGAGCGAGGTTCCCGACGCCGTCTTCGCCGGCGGCGACCTCGGCAAGGGTGTTGCGATCATTCCCCGCGTCGGCGCCGTCTACGCCCCGTTCGACGCTCTCGTCGTAGCCGCATTCCCGACCGGGCATGCCATCGGGCTGCAGCACGCGGATGGAGCGGACGTGTTGATCCACGTCGGCATCGACACGGTCAAGCTCGGTGGCAAGTACTTCTCCCTGAAGGTGGAGAAGGGCCAGCAGGTCAAGGCCGGCGATCTCCTTCTCGAGTTCGACATCAACGCGATCACGGCAGCCGGATACGACATCACGACGCCGGTCATCATCACGAACCCGAAGAAGTATCCGGCCATCGGCTCACCAGCCTCGGGCCCGGTAGCGCACGGAGACCCCCTCTTCCTGGCGATCGCCGAGGAAGAACTGGCCACCGCGAAGTAAGCGAGGGCGGTTTGTACGTCCCGGTGGAGGAGCGGCTGGGCTGCTCCTCCACCGGCCATCTGCGTAATACGTAGTCAGTAGTAAAAGGAGTACACGAATGACCGATTCAACACCCGTCACATTCCCGCAGGGCTTTCTCTGGGGCGGTGCGACCGCCGCGAACCAGATCGAGGGTGCATACAACGAGGGTGGCAAAGGCCTGTCCATCCAGGACGTCATGCCGCAGGGAATCACGACGCCGCGCACCGCGGGCCCCACGGACGACAACCTCAAGCAGGTGGCCATCGACTTCTACCACCGCTATGCCGAGGACATCGCCCTGTTCGCCGACATGGGCTTCCGGACCTTCCGCTTCTCGATCGCCTGGAGCAGGATCTTCCCGCTCGGCGACGAGGCGGAGCCCAATGAGGAGGGCCTCGCGTTCTACGACCGCGTCATCGACGAATGCGAGAAGCACGGCATCGAACCGTTGGTCACCATCTCGCACTACGAGACCCCGCTGCACCTGACGGAGACCTACGACGGTTGGGTCAACCGTGACCTGATCGGATTCTACGAGCGGTACGCGCGGGTGCTCTTCGCCCGATACGGCGCCCGGGTGAAGTACTGGCTCACCTTCAACGAGATAAACTCCGTGCTGCACGCCCCGCTGTTGTCTGGCGGCATCAACACACCGAAGGACCAGCTCACCCGGACCGACCTGTATCAGGCCGTGCACAACGAGCTGGTGGCGAGTGCGCTCGCGACCAAGGCCGCCCGCGAGCTCGCCCCGTCCGCCCTGGTCGGCTGCATGATCCTCGCGATGCCGGTCTATCCGTTGTCGCCCGATCCCGACGACGTGATGGCCTCGCTCACCACCGAGCGCACCAACCTCGCCTTCGGCGACATCCACGTGCGCGGAGAATACCCGGGGTACTACCTGCGCAGCCTGCGCGACCAGGGCGTCGAACTGGTGATCACCGACGACGACCGGGCACTGCTCAAGGAGAACACCGTCGACTTCGTCTCCTTCAGCTACTACGTGAGCGTGGCGGAAACCGCCGACACATCGAATCGTGTCACGGGCGAAGGGAACATCTTCCCCGGGGTCGCCAACCCGACGCTGAAGGCATCCGAGTGGGGCTGGCAGATCGACCCGGTCGGCCTGCGCATCGTGCTGAACCAGTTCTGGGACCGCTGGCAGAAGCCGCTGTTCATCGTCGAGAACGGTCTCGGAGCGAAGGATGAGCTCGTCACGGTCGACGGCCGGAAGACCGTCATCGACGACTACCGCATCGAGTACTTCAACGATCACCTCGTGCAGGTCGGCGAGGCCGTCGCCGACGGCGTCGACGTGATGGGCTACACCTCCTGGGGGTGCATCGACCTCGTCAGCGCCAGCACGGCACAGATGAGCAAGCGGTACGGGTTCATCTACGTCGACCGCAACGATGACGGAACGGGCACCCTCGACCGTTTCAAGAAGAAGTCGTTCGACTGGTACGCCGAGGTCATCCGATCCAATGGTGCGAGCCTCACCCGATAGCGTAGAACCAAACGGGTTCGTCCCGTCGGCTGCCTCCTGGATGCACTGTCCCGGAGGCGGCCTCGTCTGGAGCAGATCATGATTTCCCCCCGCATCGCTTTCCTCGACGTCGACGGCACCCTCATCGACTCCGGCGAGGCGATCGCACCATCGTCGATCGAGGCGGTGCGCAGCGCCCGGAAGAACGGTCACCTCGTGTACCTCAGCACGGGGCGGGCGTCGGTGGAGATCTACCCGGCGATCCGGGACATCGGCTTCGACGGGGCGATCAGCGCCGGCGGCGGGTTCGCCGAAGTCGGCGGCGACGTCGTGATCTCCCGCACGATGCCCGAACCGGCGGTGGCGCGAATGGTCGGGTTCTACGAGGCCGCGGGCTACGACTTCTACCTCCAGTCCTACGACAAGCTCTACCCGAGCCCCGGGGTGCGCTCGCGCTTCGCGACCTACCTCGAGGACGACAGGGAACGAAAGGGTGATCCCCGGCCCGACCTCGCCTCCGTCACCGGGGCCGAGGAACACCCGGTCCTGAAGGCTTTCGGGGACGTGCGGCCGCTGTCATTCACGGGCATCGCCAAGTCGGTCTTCCTGGCCGGTGACCTTCGGGCCTTCGATCGAGTCTCGAACGCGCTCGGCGACGATTTCCACGTCATCACCGGCACCATTCCCCACATGGGTCGCGGCAGCGGCGAGGTGACCCTGGGCGGGGTGAACAAGGGCAGCACGATCCTGAAGTTGCTCGACCTGCTCGGCCTCGACGCGGCATCGGCCATCGGCATCGGCGACAGCAGCAACGACATCGAAATGCTCCAGGTGTGCGGTGTCGGCATCGCGATGGGCAATGCCACCGACGAGGTCAAGTCCCACGCCGACGAGGTCACCACCGCCGTGCTCGACGACGGGGTCTGGAACGCCTTCCGCCGCCATGGCCTGATCTGAGCGGATGCCGGTACCGACAGGGCGCGGCGTCGCCGGTGTGCGAAACGACGGGGTCAGAGCCGCGTCGTGGATGCGCGCGGGATGAGGCGCACCGGGACACGGTGCACTCCCGGATGCGGCTGTCCCTTGATGGCGTCGATGAGTTCGCGTGCCACCGCCCGGCCCAGCTCCTGGAGATTCATGTCGATCGTGGTGATCGGCGGGCGTGAATGCACGCTGAACAGTTCCCAGTTGTCGTAGCCGACGACGGCGACGTCCTCGGGCACGCGGAGGTTCTCATCGCGCAATTGCTCGATGGCGCCCCGGGCGATCTGGTCGCTGGCGCAGAAGATCGCGTCGAAGTGGTGCCCGGCCTCGATGAGGGCATGCACGCACTGACGGCCCCAGTCCTCGCTCCAGTCGCCGTACAGGTTCTCACCGCCGACGAGCTGCAGGCCATGCCGCTTCATCGCCTGGGTGGCGCCGGTGAGCCGTTCGACGGCCGCCGAGAAGGTGGGATCGCCGCTGATCGCGACGATACCGCGTCGGCCCCGGGAGACGAGGTGGTCGATGGCGAGGTCGGTGCCCTGGGAATTGTCCGTCGTGAATGAGGAGTCCTTCGGGTCCTGGCTGGCGGCGAACGCATAGGCGACCGGTACCGTCACCTGTTCCGTGATCGAAGGGCGGGACGTGTCACTGTCGCCCAGGACGATGATGCCGTCGACGCGTTTCGCCATGAGGGTGCGCAACTGGTGCGACTCCCGGATGGAGTCGTTCCGGGCATCCGTGAGGATGACCGACGTGGAGTCCGCACCGAAGGCGTCCTCGACGCCGAGAAGAATCGGAACGACGAACCGGTTGGCGAGGTCTGCGGTCAGGACGCCGATGGTACCCGTGATCGACGAATTGAGTGCGCGGGCGAACGGGTTGGGCGTGAAGGCGAGGCTCCGGGCCACCTCCTCGACGTGCTGCCGGGTTGCCTCGCGCACGACGGTCTTGCCGTTGAGAGCCTTGGACGCCGTCGCAATGGACACGCCGGCGGCACGCGCCACGTCGGCGAGGGTGACTGCGTCATTCGTCTTGCCCATGGTGTCCTTTCGCCTCTGAAACCGATGTCGAGGCCGGTCATTGTTCGGCCGAGTCGCGTGAAACCCTACGAGAAAAGACTGTACCCCGCGTGCCCCGCAATTCACTGACAAAAGAGACAAATTCCGATTGACGTACCGGGAAGCTCAGTGCTAGCCTCGCCCTATTGAAACTAGTTTTATTTGTTTCACAATTCTGCTCTGATATTCCTGCCCTATTCCAATGAAGGAAAAACGTGATGACAATGAAGTTCGTACGTAGCACGATGGCAGTCGCCGGGGTCGCGACCCTCGCACTGGCCATGGCCGGATGCTCGGCTGCCGGTGGCAGCTCCAGCAGTGCCGGCAGCACCGAGTACACAGTGTGGGATCCGTATCCCCAGCACGACGCCAGCTCCGACTGGGCCAAGCGCATCGATGCCTGCGGTGTCGACGCCGGCGTGACCATCAAACGTACGGCGTACGACTCCCAGTCGCTGACCAACCAGTCCCTTCTTGCCGCCCAGGAGGGCACCGCAGCCGACGTCATCCTCCTCGACAACCCGGCCGTGACGACCCTGGCAGACACTGGCGCCCTGAACGACATGGAGTCCATCGGGCTCGACACATCCGCGATCGACCCCAATCTCCTCGGGGCCGGTGTCCTCGACGGCAAGACGTACGGCATTCCCGTCGGCGCCAACACCCTCGCGCTCTATTACAACAAGGACGTCCTTGACGCGGCGGGCGTCAATCCTGCGACGGTCACGGACTGGGCCAGCCTCACCGTAGCCCTGCAGCAGGTCAAGACCGCCGGTCACAAGGGCATCACCTTCGCCGGCTTCGCGAGCGAAGAAGGAACCTTCCAGTTCCTGCCGTTCTTCTGGGGAGCCGGAGCCAACCTCAACAAGCTCGACTCGACCCAGGCGATTTCTGCGTTGACACTGTGAACCGACTGGGTCAGCCAGGGCCTCGCGCCGAACTCAGTCATCACGAATTCGCAGAACACCAACTGGGAGGAATTCCTCACCGGTGACTTCGGCTTCGCGGTGAACGGCACGTGGCAGGTCAACAGCGCAGCGAAGGCCAGCTTCAAGACCGGCTACATCACCATCCCGGCCGAGGCCGGGGGAGCGGCTCCCGCACCGACCGGCGGCGAATTCATGGTTATCCCGACCCAGAAGGACACGGCGCGCTACGACGTGTCCAAGAAGATCGTCGAATGCATGAGCACCACCGCAGGCCAGGTCAAGACCGCCGACACGTTCGCGTACTACATCCCCGCGACCACGGCAGGCCAGGCCGCCCTGCTTGTCGAACACCCGGAACTCTCGGTGTGGGTCGACGCCGTGAAGGCAGCCAAGGGGCGCACCAGCGACAACCTCGGTGCGAACTACCCGAAGATCTCAGAGCAGGTCTATACCGCCATCCAGAACGCACTGAGCGGTGCGATGACGCCCACGGAAGCGCTGAAGGAAGCCCAGACCGCTGCCGCAGCAGCTATCGCCAAGTAGACCGAAGCCTCCCACCGAGAACACGAAGGGCATCCCACCATGACCACACTTCCTGCCCGCGTCGGGGCCGCACGCCCCGACGCGGGTGGGGCGGTCGGCACATCCGCTCCACTCCCCCCGAAAAAAAGATCGAGGCGAACTTCTTTCGGCACCAGCCAGTGGGTTGCCCTGGCCTTCGTCGCCCCTCTCATCGCCTACCTCATCATCTTCTACGCGTTCCCGCTCTATCGGAACATCGAACTGAGCCTCCACGACTACACCCCGCGCGCCTTCGTGCAGGGCAATGCCGCGTTCGTCGGCATCGAAAACTATGTCGCCGTCTTCGGATCGAAAACGTTCGCCAAGGCGCTGACCAACACGGCGCTGTTCACCGTCGTCTCAATCGCGTTCCAGTTCGGCATCGGCCTCATCCTCGCCGTCTTCTTCCGGAACAACTTCCGACTCAACGGCGTCTTGCGAGGGTTGTTCCTGGTCCCGTGGCTGCTCCCGCTGATCGTGTCCGCGTCGACCTGGTCGTCCATGATGAACTCGGACAACGGGGTGATCAACTCGGCCCTCAGCGTGATCGGGGTCGCACCCGTGAACTGGCTGACCTCGCCCGATCTGGTGCTTGCCTCCGTGATCATCGCGAATATCTGGCTGGGGATCCCGTTCAACCTCGTCGTCCTCTACTCGGGTCTGCAAAACATTCCCGAAGACCTCTACGAGGCTGCCTCCCTCGATGGTGCGAACGCGTGGCAGAAATTCTGGCGGATCACCTTCCCGTTGCTGCGTCCGGTTTCGCTGATCACGATCCTGCTCGGGCTGATCTACACGCTGAAAGTCGTCGACATCATCTGGATCATGACGGCCGGCGGCCCGGGGGATTCCTCGACCACCTTCGCCACCTGGTCGTACCGGGAGGCCTTCGGAACGGGCAACCCCGACTTCAGCCCGGCTGCAGCCGTGGGCAACGTCCTGATCCTGATCGCCCTGATCTTCGGGTTCATCTATCTGCGCATTCAGAACAGGACGGAGAAATAATGTCTCATCGACGCTCCTGGTGGAAGACCGCGATCGGACTCCTCCTCACCGCTGTCATGCTCTTTCCCGTGTACTGGATGATCAACGTCTCCTTCACGAAGACAAGCGATCTGCGCGATTCACCGCCCAACCTCTTCCCATTCTCACCGACGCTCGACGGCTACACGGCGGTGCTTTCGCAGCAATTGCCATACCTCGGCACGAGTCTGCTGATCGGCCTCGGCACGGTTGTCGTCACGCTCGTCATCTCCGCGCCTGCCGGCTACGCGCTCGCCAAATTGCGCTTGCGAGGTGCGGCCCCGCTCACGTTCATCCTGCTGGTCGCGCAGATGATCCCCGGTGTCGTCATGGCGATGGGGTTCTACGCCATCTACCTGAACAGCGGACTCCTCAATACCGTCGGTGGCCTGATCCTCGCTGATTCGACGATCGCCGTTCCGTTCGGTGTCCTCCTCTTCACTGCCTTCATGTCCGGCATCCCCAACGAACTCATTCAGGCGGCCACGGTCGATGGAGCAGGACCGTGGCGCACGTTCCGGTCGATCGTCCTGCCCGTGAGCCGGAACTCCGCGATCACGGTCTCCCTGTTCGCCTTCCTGTGGGCGTGGTCCGACTTCATCTTCGCGTCGACCCTCTCCCGGAGCGGGCAATTCCTGCCGATCACCCTGGGCATCTACAAGTACATCGGCAACAACACCTCGCAATGGAACGCGATCATGGCTACCGCAGTCGTCGCGTCCATACCGGCGGCCATCCTGCTCATCGTCGCCCAGCGCTACGTCGCCGCCGGCGTGACCGCCGGCGCAGTAAAGGACTGACTCATTCCAGGCCAGAGCATCACCGTCCCCACACCCAACCCGACCTCGTCGAGGCCTGACCTGCCGGCCTTCGATGTGCGTGACATCCCCTTCAGCGCGAGGGGAGCGTGGTTCGATATCTCGCCCGTCGTCGCGCTGCACACCGTGCATCAGGACCTGCATCTGGTCTCCCACCAGAACGGAATGCACGCGGTCTTCATCCTCGTGCCGCAGGTGGACGGCGTCCGGACGCAGACGACCATCACGGCCTCGCCTGCACTCCTGTCGTGGACCGCGGCAGAAGGAAAGATCGACGCGGCCTTCGACGGGGTGGCCTGCCTGCGCATCCGCGGTCGCGGCGTCGACCTGACGATTGGCGATGCGTCGACGGGGCTGACTCCGTTCACGGGCTCCTACCTCTTCCGCGACCCGATGGACGGCGCCGCCGTCTTCACCTCCTACGAAACGGGTCGCCGCTACCGGATCACAAGCGTGCGCGGCGAGCTCGACGTGCACGGCGCCGAGGCCCTCGGTGCCCATGTCCGTGACGTCGTCGCTTCCGGAGCCGACGGCTGGGAAGTGGCGATCGAGGAGTTCGAGTCCGCCCGGCCGAGCTATCGCCCGGCTCTCTCATTCGACCAGGTCGTCCTGTCGACCCGCCAGGACTTCGCGGGGTACCTGGACCGTGTGGCGGGCTGGAGCGACGCGCGCACGCCGACCGCCGCGCTCGCCGGCTACGTGATGTGGTCGGCGACGGTTCGCCCGCTCGGCTTCCTCGAGCACGAATCCATCCTGATGTCCAAGCACTGGATGGACAAGGTCTGGAGCTGGGACCACTGTTTCAACGCGCTGGCCCTGGCCCCCGGCGATCCCGGCGCTGCGCTCGGCCAGTTTCGGCTCATTTTCGACCACCAGGACTCCTCCGGCGCTCTACCCGACTCCGTGACGCACTCAGAAATCCTGTACAACTTCGTGAAGCCGCCGATTCACGGTTGGGCATTCGACAAGCTGCGCCAGCGGATGCCCGACGCCATTCCCGTGGACGTCCTGGCGGCCGTATACGACCAGTTGTCGGCCTGGACGGATTTCTGGCTCAACTCCCGGCGCATCGCCGGGCACGAGCTCGCGCACTACCAGCACGGCAATGACAGCGGTTGGGACAATTCCTCGACCTTCGACCGCGACCGCGTCATCGAGGCCCCCGACCTGGCCGCCTTCCTGATTCTGCAACTCGACACTCTCGCGCGGCTCGCCGACGAACTGGGCCGGGACGACGGAGCCAGCAGGCGCGGCCAGCGTGACTCCATGGCGACCGCCCTGCTGGCCGAGCTCTGGGATGGCGAGCACTTCGTGGCCCGCGCCCCGCTGAGCGGGCGCACGAGTTCGACGACGAGCCTCCTGAACCTGTTGACGATCGTCGCGGCGGATTTCCTGCCGATGGAGGTGCGCGGGCGTGTGGCCGATTCCATCACAGGTCATCTCACCGATTGGGGACCGGCGACCGAGCTGCCCTCATCACCGCTGTACGAATCCGACGGCTATTGGCGGGGCCCGATCTGGGCGCCCTCCACCGTGATCGTCGAAGACGGGTTGCGCAAGGCGGGCTTCGCGACACTCGCGGATACCGTCAGCGAGCGCTTTCGCCGCCTCTGCGAAAGGTCGGGGTTCGCTGAGAATTTTGACGCGCTGAGCGGCGACGGTCTCCGCGACCGTGCATACACCTGGACCGCGAGCTCCTACCTCCTGCTCGCGCACGAAGCGTTCATCCGAGCGTCCGACAACTGACCGAAAGAACACGACACATGCCTTCTCTTATCGCACCCCCGGCACTCCGCGGAGGCCCCGTGCGGCCGTCGACGAGCGCGCTGCGGGCACTCGGACCGGACGAAGTGTCTCTCACCGGGGGATTCTGGCAGGAGAAGCAAACCCTGAACTCCGAGGTTATCCTCGACCACTGCCAGCGGTGGATGGAGCGGATCGGGTGGATCGGGAACTTCGATCGCGCCGCCAACGGCGCGCTCGGCAGCGACCACGCCGGGATCGAGTTCGTCGACTCCGAAGTGTACAAATTGCTTGAGGCTCTGGCCTGGGAACTCGGACGAAAGCCCGACGCCGATCTCGAATTCAGATACCGCGCCCTGGTCGCCCGTGTCGAGTCGGCCCAGGAGGCCGACGGATACCTGCACACGAGCTTCGGGCGCTCCGGGCAACCGCCGCGCTATTCGAACCTGGAATGGGGACACGAGCTTTACTGCTTCGGGCACCTCATCCAGGCTGCCGTCGCGCGGCTACGGTCCGGTTCCGATGACGAGCTCGTGCGGGTGGCTCGGCGTCTCGCCGACCACGTCTACGACGAGTTCGGGCCGGACGGTCGTGACGCCGTCTGCGGGCATCCCGAGATCGAGGTCGCCCTCGTTGAATTCTCCCGAGCGACAGGCGAGCCGCGCTACCTCGAACTCGCCCGCATCCTCGTCGAACGTCGTGGGCGCGGCCTGCTCGTACCCGACAGGTTCGGAGCAGAGTATTTCCTCGATGACATGCCGGTGCGGGACGCCACCGTTCTCCGCGGTCATGCGGTGCGTGCGCTGTACCTGGCTTCGGGCGCCCTGGACGTGGCCGTCGAGACCGACGATTCGGCGCTCGCGAGCGCGGTGGCCGCGCAGTGGGACAACACCGTGGCCAGGCGCACGTACATCACGGGCGGCGTTGGCTCACACCATCTCGACGAAGCATTCGGCGAAGACTACGAGCTGCCGCCGGACCGCGCCTACGCGGAAACCTGTGCTGGAATCGCATCGGTGATGCTGAGCTGGCGCCTGTTGCTGCAGACCGGCGACGCCAAGTACGCGGACCTCATCGAGCGCACACTCCTCAACAACATCCTCGCCTCCCCGCGCGCCGATGGCCGGGCGTTCTTCTACACCAACACCCTTCACCAGCGCGTGGACGGTACCGTGCCGGAGGAGGATGAAATCAACGCGCGCGCGCAGTCCAGCCTTCGTGCTCCCTGGTTCGAGGTGTCGTGTTGCCCGACGAACATCGCCCGCACCCTGGCCAGCGTCAACCTGTACTTCGCAACCGCAACGGAAACCGGGGTGCAACTGCACCAATACGGCGACTATGACGTCGCGACGAATCTTGCGACCGGCCAGATCGCCCTCGAGGTGAGAACGGGCTACCCGTTCGACGGTACCGTCTCGGTTCACATCCGCGAGGCGCCGGAAGCGGAATCATCGGTCTCCCTGCGCATCCCACGGTGGGCCATCGGCCGCGCCGTCGTCACGGTCAACGGGGCACGAGTCGATTGCTCCGGATCGACGGTCACCATCAGTCGCGCCTTCCGCGCAGGTGATCAACTGACGCTCGACCTGCCGATGGCGCCGCGGGTGACCCACCCGCATCCGTCGATCGACGCGGTCCGCGGAACGGTCGCCATCGAGCGTGGCCCACTCGTGATGTGCCTGGAATCCTGCGACCTCCGGGAGGGACACGACCTCGCAGGCGTGTCCATCGACGATCGCGTCGGCCTGACCGAGACCGTGCGGGGAGCGCGGGTGCACGCGCAGTCAGCCCAATCGCCGAATCCGGACTGGCCCTATGGCCACGACGGCGGGTTCACGGCTGAGAATGCCGCCTGTGACGTCGAGCTCATTCCCTACTTCGACTGGGCGAACCGTGGCCCGTCCACGATGCGCGTCTGGCTCCCGGTCGCGACGCGCCCTGATCATTGAACCGAGTGTGATGCGAGCCCGGTGACAGCCTCGCAACGAGCCGTCGTTCTCAGCTGTTGCCTTCTCGGGAAAACCTGACCCCACCCGGCGGAAGTCAGGGGCGGGCGTCGGGTGCAGGCTCCAGGAGTGCGGCGAAAACGTCGCCGAGTGGACCGGCCAGGTCTCCTGCGGAGGCCGATGACAGGGCCTCCAATCCCGAGGTGGTTCGCAACAGCACGATGCCGAAGCCGACGGACAGGGCGATCTGGGCGCGCAGCATGAGATGCTCGGTTTCGGCGTCATCCGGCCGCCAGCCGGCGGCCGCGGCCAACCGTTCGGCGAAATGACGGAACGTATTACGGCGGATCCGTTCCGCCGATTCATCCCCGGAGGAACGCAAGAGCAGGAGGAGCCCGAGCGGATGCTCACCGCTCGGCAGCTCCGCGAGGTGCCTGAGCATGGTCTGCAGCATCAGCTCAACGGTGTCGCTCTCCGGGATCGGGCGGTCGAGCTCTTCAACGGCACGGGTCAGGCACGCCTCGAAGAGGCCTTCCTTGGATGTGAAATACCGGTTGATCAGTGCCACGTTCACGCCGGCGTCCGTGGCGATGTCCCGGACCGTCGTCGCCGCGTAGCCGTCGTGCGCGAATCGACGCCGTGCCGCCTGCAGCAGGCACTGCCGCGTATTGGCGGCGTCGCGCTGCCGGACGCCGCCCGGGGCGTCGGACTCGGAGGGGGCGGCATCGATGGTCGGCATACCCGGTGTCATGGCATCCTTTCGTTCCCCTCCACGGTACAGGCCGGCAGAACCGATGTAAACATGCTTTGACTTACGGGCGATCATGGCTATGCTGGCCTAAGTCGCCAACTGTTTACATAGCATCCGGAGAGATATGTCCCAAACAACCGAACGGCCGGCCACGGGCTCGATTCCGACGCCCGCCCATAGCCGAAACAGCACGCTCATCGTCCTCTACCTGTCCCTCGGTGGCCTGGCCTTCTCGGTCCTGCAGTCGCTCGTCGCCCCGGCACTCGCGACGATCGGGAAAGACCTCGGCGCCTCGACCGCCGATGTCAGCTGGATCCTGACGGCGTATCTGCTGTCGGCATCCGTGTTGACGCCCATCCTGGGACGTCTCGGCGATATGGTCGGCAAGCGCCGGATCATGATCGTCGTGCTCGCCCTGCTCCTCGCGGGCACCGTATTGGCGGCGCTCGCCCCCAACCTGGGTGTCCTGATCGTGGCCCGCGTGCTGCAGGGTGCGGCCGGTGCGGTGATGCCGCTTTCGATCGGCATCGTGCGCGATGAACTTCCGCACGAGAAGGTCGGGGTGACCATCGGGTTGCTGTCGGCGATCTTCGGCGTCGGTGCCGGGGTCGGCATCGTCGCCGCGGGACCCATTGTGGAGAACCTGTCCTGGCCGTGGCTGTTCTGGCTGCCGGGAATCCTCGTCGTCATCGCCCTGCTCGGTGTCATCTTCGGGATGCCGGAGTCACCGGTCAAGCGACCCGGCCACCTCGACGTGCTCGGTGCTGTCATCCTGACGGTCGGCCTCGTTTCGCTTCTCCTGGCGATCAGCAAGGGACAGTCCTGGGGCTGGGACTCCGGCAGCACGATCGGCCTCCTGGCCCTCGGCGCCCTCGCCCTCGTCGTGTTCGTGTTCGTCGAGCTGCGGGTGAAGGAACCCCTGATCGACATGCGCCTGTTCAAGATCCGCGGCGTGTGGACGGCGAACGTGGTGGGACTCGTCTTCGGTTTCGCCATGTTCGGCACCTTCGTCCTCGTGCCGACGCTGCTCCAGCTGCCGACCGTGACGGGCTACGGCTTCGGCGAGTCGGTGTCCTCTGCCGGCCTGTTCCTGCTCCCCACCGTGCTCATGATGGTGGTCTTCGGTCCCGTCGCCGGCATCCTCGTGCGCAAGATCGGCCCGAAGCCGCCGATGGTCTTCGGCGCCCTCTTCGTGACCGCCGCATTCGTGATTCCCGCATTCAACCACGCCGAACTCTGGCAGGTCGTCGTGTCGGGCCTGCTCACCGGTGCCGGCATCGGCCTGGCCTTCGCAGCGATGTCCAACGCGATCATCGAGAGCGTGCCGATCCACCAGACCGGAGAGGCGAGCAGCGTCAACACGATTGCGCGAACCATCGGCAGCAGCATCGGCACAGCCGTGATCGCCGCGTTGATCACGTCGCACAGCACCTCGCAGGGCCTGCCCCTGGACGACGCCTTCACGATCGGCTTCTGGGTCTGTGCCGCCGTGGCCGTCGTCGCGATCATCGCAGCGCTCGCAGCGCCGTCGATGAGCAAGCGCCGCGAGCAGGCACTCGCCCTCGGCGTCGAAGACCTCGACTGAACGCAGTGCCCGGACCGGGACCCCTCGGGGACCCGGTCCCTTCGGCTGTCGGAGAGAGCTCAGTCGCAGGGATCGACCGTGCGTTCGCCGGTCAGTGCGGCCACGGGAACGGCGCAGGTGTCGCCCTTCCACGCTTCGATTCCTTCCCGGACCGCGAAGCCGGCGATGAACAGCGCCGCGAGCGAGTCCGCCCACGCCCAGCCGAGCAGGGTATTCAGTAACAGCCCGATCAGAAGAGCGGCCGAGAGGTAGGCGCAGATCAGGGTCTGCTTGGAATCGGCCACGGCTGAAACCGAGCCGAGTTCGGTCCCGGTGCGACGTTCCCACCAGCTCAGGAACGGCATCACGAGCAGGCTGGCCACGGCGAGCCCGATGCCGACCGGGCTGTGCACGGCCTCCCGGACTCCGAAGAGGGACAGGGTGGCGTCGACACTCACGTAGGCGGCGAGCCCGAAGAACGAGAAAGCGATGACCCGCAGGGCGACCCGTTCGCGCTTCTCCGGATCGGGTGCGGAGAACTGCCACGCGATCGCGGCGGCGGACAGGACCTCCACGATGGAATCGAGGCCGAACCCGATCAGCGCGGCCGAGGTGGCGACGGTTCCGGCGGCGAGGGCGATGATGGCCTCGACCACGTTGTAGCTGATCGTGATAGCGACGATCCAGCGGATCCGGCGCTGCAGGACTCCTCTGCGCCGGGGATCCAGGCCGCGCGACGGCGCACCCATTTCTGGCTTCATGCTCGGGTATCGAGGCAGAACGGAACACGACTCAGCATTCCCTGACTGTATCGCAGAGCATGACGCGTCGGTGAGGAAGCAACATTCGGATGATCGTGACGATTCGCCTTCGGGATACGTCCTATAAGTGACTGTTCCCAATTCCGATCCGGCGAACGGTCCACGCCTGCCCCCTCTCTACGGTGGAGGGCGTTTGAATCGTCCCGCCGGCCTGCCGGCGCGACTCGATCGCAGTACTGGAACGAGGCTTCATGCTCCCCTCCACCCTTGCCCGTGCGACCCTGTCGGCCCGCGGCCCGGTCAGCGAGCGGCTCCTCGCCGCGCTCTCCGAGCCCACCGAAACGGGAGGGTCCGGCCTGGCCGGGTTCGAGGCGCTGGCCGCACGAGCCCTCGGCCGAGTCCCGGACATCCTGGTCGACGAGGACCTGCAGCTGACTCTGTTCCTGCTGTACCGCCTGCACTACGACGGTGTCGTGCCGGGCGACGACGAGTGGGAATGGCATCCCGCCCTCCTGGCCGCACGTGTCGTCCTCGAGCGCGGTTTCGAAGCCGCATTGCGGGCCTCGGCGCCGCAGCCTCCGATTCCCGCGGCGACCCGCGACGACGTCGCCCGTGCACTCTTCACCCTGACCGGGCACGAGCACAACCCAGGCCTGGCACTCTACGTGGCGCGCGCGGCCACCGGGCAGCAGGCCGTCGAGTTCCTCGTCCACCGCTCGGTCTACGCGCTCAGAGAGGCGGATCCGTACGCCTGGGGAATCCCGCGCCTGGCCGGCCGGTCCAAGTCGGCACTCATCGAAATCCTTGCCGGTGAATACGGCGGCGGCCGGGTCGAGCGGATGCATTCGGTCCTTTTCGCGGATGCCCTGAGGGCGGCGGGGCTCGAGGGGGACTACGTCGCATCCGTCGACGCGGTGCCGGCTGTCACGCTCGCTTCCGTCAACGCGATTTCGATGTTCGGGCTCAACCGGCGCCTGCGTGGCGCGCTCGTCGGGCACCTGGCCGCGTTCGAGATGACGTCGGCGATTCCCAGCCGCTTGTACTCCGATGGATTCCAGCGCCTCGGTTTCGACGACAGTGTGGCCCGGTACTTCGATGTGCACGTCGAAGCCGGCTTCGCGCGTGAACAATCGGCCTGCCGGGCCCTCGCCGGTTCGCTCGCCGAAGATGACCCGGAGGCGGTCGGCGACATCATGTTCGGAGCGAGCGTGTTCCTGACTCTTGATGACCGTCAGTCGGCGCATCTGCTCGGCAGCTGGGCGGGCGGCTATCCCTCACTGCGAGCGGAGCGGAGCAGCCGGTAGACACGGCATGCTCAGGCAGCAGCGGTGCGGCGGGCGCCGGCGGCCCGGTTGATCGACCAGGTCACGACGACGCCCACCAGGCTCATGGTGGCCAGGCCGAGGCCGGAATAACCGACGGCGCCGAGCACCAGACCGGCCAGGGCGCCGCCGAGGGCGCCGGCCGCGTTCATCGACAGGTCGGAGAAGCCCTGCAGGGCCGCCCGGTCATTCAGCCCGACCGCCTCGCCGATGAGGGCTGAGCCCGCGACGACGGATGCCGACCAGCCGAGGCCGAGCAGGATCAGGCCGGCGGTCATGGCGGTGCTCGAGTCTCCCGCGAGCCAGAAGAGCGTGAGCGACGACAACAGCAGGGCCTGGCCGGCGAGGATGACGGGCATCCGTCCTACCCGGTCGGCCAGCCAGCCGAACACGGGGGAGAAGGCGTACATGCCGGCGACGTGGAGGCTGATCGTGAGCCCCACGACGGTGAGGGTGGCGCCGTGCTCGCGCAGGTGCACCGGAGCCATGGACATCAGGGCGACCATCGTGGCGTGGCTCAGGGCGATCACCGCGACGGCATAGCGCGCGGAAGGGGTGGAGCGCAGGATGTCCAGCCCGCCGCGTGGGCGCGGCGCGGCGGAATCCGTCCCCCGGGACCTGAGCGCCGTCAGCAGTGGGTCGGGCCGGAGCCCGACCGTGTACACGATCGCCGCGCCCACCGTGGCGAGCAGGGAGAACGCGAAGGCACCCGTCATCGGGGGCAGGCCGAGGAAGGCGCCCACGACCTCGCCGGGGCCGAACAGGTTCGGTCCGAGAACGGCGCCGATCGTCGTGGACCAGACCACAATCGACAGATCGCGGGCCCGGAAGGCCTGGCTCGCCAGGTCTGTGGCGGCGAATCGGGCCTGCAGGTTGGCGGCCGATCCGGCGCCGAGCATCATCAATGCCAGGAGCAGGAGAGCGAAGACGTTGACGGAGACCGCGGTGATCGCAAGCACGGCGCCGGCGCCGGCAACGAGCGAACCGGTCGCAAGGGAAAGTCGCCGCCCCCTGGCCTGGGCGAGCCGGGCGAGGGGCACGGCGACGAGGGCCGCGCCGAGAGTGCTCATCGTGGCGGCCATGCCCGACCAGGAGCTCGACCCGGAGAGCTGAGCCGCCAGAAGGGCACCGAGGGAGAGTGTCGCCCCCATGCCTATTCCGCCGAGAATCTGCCCCGCGACGAGTACGCCGACGACCTTGCGCTGCAGCGGTCCGTGGGCGGGTTGCCCGGCCAGCGAGGTCTCGGCGGCTGACGGTTCGTTGGACACAGGTGCCTTCCGTTCGTTGCTGATTCCGGCATACCCATAGGGGTATCGATGACAGGCTATCGCTTCAGCGGAGCCATTTCGCGCGAACCTGGACATCGGCATCCTCGTAGCCGAGGCGATCATAGAAGGACAGTACTGCCGCATTGGCCGAGCGGACCATCAGCTGCAGCTTCACGACGCCACGTTCCCGGAGCCAATCCTCCGCGGCGACCATCAGTCGCCGTCCGAGTCCGGTACCGCGGTGGGTGTCGTCGACGGCGAGGTAGTACACCCAGCCTCGGTGGCCGTCGTGGCCGACCATCACGGTTCCGACGAGGGTCTTCCCGTCGAACAGCCCGAGCACGGTCGATGTCTCCCCGGTCAGCGCGCGCAGCAGGTCGAGCTCGGGCGGGTTCCAGGGTCGGGTGAGTCCGGCCTGGTCCCAGAGCGCGGATGCGCTACCGAGGTCCGCCGGAGTCAGATCGGCTATGTGCATGACCCGATTCTTCCACTTCCGGTCGGAGGCTCTTTCGGAGCGCGACAGATGGCGGTTGAATGTCCGCGACAGCCGCTGTGTCACCCAGCCACCGTGCGATGCGGGAGGAACCGATGCTCGAGCATGCGCCGCGCCGAAGCGCCAGGATCGCCGAGGAGATCCGCGGCGAGATGGGGTACCAGGGCCGGACCCTGAAGGAGCTGTCGGCGGCGACCGGAATCTCGATGGCCATTCTGCGTCGACGGTTCACCGGGGAGAAATCGTTCTACGTCGAGGAACTCGAGCGGATCTGTCGCTACCTGAACATCTCCGTGATCGACCTCATCGAACGCACCGAGCTGTAGCCGGCAGCCGGCAGCCGGCCGTCGCCGGCGCGGCGGTTACGCGCCGTGGTTACGCCCGCGGCTTGAACGGGTCGGTGATGTCGGCCACGGTTGCGCCGTAAGCGTCGATCAGGGCGTCGGCGTCGACGAATGCGGAGTAACCATGCTCGCCCGCGCCCATCGCGACCCGGTTGCCGCGCAGGCGTTCGTCGGCGAAGACGGGCCAGGGGGTCGTGCTGCCGAGCGGGGTGATGGTGCCGCGGGAGTAGCCGGTCGCCGCCAGGGCGACGTCCTCGTGCGGGAGCGAGAGCTTGTTCACGCCGACGAGTGCGCGCAGCTTCGCCCAGCTGATCTGCCGGTCGCCGGGCACGAGCGCAAAGAGATAGTCGCCGTCATGCCGCTTGACGACGAGCGACTTGACGATGCCGGACGGGTCGATCCCGAGGAGCCGTGCGGCGCTTTCGAGGCTGTCGGCCGCGGGCCGGGGGACGATGTCGATGTCGAGTCCGCGGGCGCGGGCATCCGCCGCCACCCGCTCACGCCCCGTTTCAGTCATGGGGCGAGTCAACCACATGCGGGGTCTGAGCGGTCGGCGACCCCGCCCGGCTCAGTGACCGCCGAGCAGCCGGAGCACCCGGTCGTACGCGCCGTCGGCCTCAGCGAACCGCAGGAACTTCACGTTCTCCACCGTGACCTGCTCGACGTCGGGTTCGGCCTCGAGTATGCCCATAACCTCCGACAGGAAGTCGTCCAGCGGCATGGCCTGCTCGCTGTTCTCCTGGTTCAGGAGCGTCGTGCGGACGGCGGGGGGAATCAGCTCGAGCACCTGCACCGAGGTGCCGGACAGCTGCACGCGCAGGCTTTCGGTCAAGGAGTGGATGGCGGCCTTGGTCGCGTTGTACGTCGGCGTCATCGGCAGCGGAACGAACGCCAGTCCCGAGGACACGTTCATGATGACCGCGTCGGGCTGTCCGATCAGGAACGGCGTGAACGCGCTCAGCATCCGCAGCGGCCCGAGCAGGTTCGTCGTGACCGTCGCTTCTGCGGTCGCCAGAAACCCGGAATCGAGCAGGTTCTCGGGGAGCATGATGCCGGCCATGTTGACCAACACATTGAGCTCGGGGTGCTCGGCGGTCACGGTGCGGAATGCACTCGCTATCGAGTCCGGGTCCGTGACATCGAGAACGAGAGACTCGATGCCGTCGTTCTCGGCGACGATCGCGTCGAGGAGTTCCTGTCGGCGCCCGGCGACGATCACCGTGTTCCCGGCCTGGTGGAAGCGCAGCGCGAGGCCGTGCCCGATGCCGGACGTGCCGCCGGTGATCAGAATGGTGTTGCCTGTGGTCTTCATGGTGTCGCTTTCTCTCATGCGCTCGTCGACGGTGTCGACGGTGCCGGGTGTCAGTTGTCGCGCGGCGTGCGCCGCCGGTGACGGATGCGCGGTGTTACGACTCTGCCGCCTCCTGTCCGCCGGCGGGAGAGGAGCCCTTGTCCACGGACCGGCGATCCCTGTCACCGGTCGCGTTAAGCGGTGATGATGGGGAGATGGACGTACGAGGAATGGACAGACCGGGGCTGGCCGATTTCCTGCGCAAGCGCCGCGAGCTGCTGCAGCCGGAAGATGTCGGTCTCATGAAGGGACCGCGGCGGCGGGCCACCGGCCTGCGGCGGGAGGAAATCGCGAATCTCGCCGGCATGTCCGTTGACTATTACGCCCGGCTGGAACAGCAGCGTGGCCCCCAGCCATCCGACCAGATGCTGGCCGCCATCGCCCGAGGACTCCGCCTGAGCCTCGACGAACGCGACCACCTCTTCCGGCTGGCCGGTCACACGGCGCCCCCGCGGATCCGGCGGACCGACCACATCAGCCCGGCCCTCCTGCGCGTGCTCGACAGGCTCGACGACACTCCCGCCCTCGTGCTGTCCGACCTCGCAGACACCCTGGTGCAGAACCGGCTCGCCACCGCACTTCTCGGGGACCAGACCCGCCATTCCGGCCTGGCCAGGAGCGCCTTCTACCGGTGGTTCACCGATCCCGACGAGCGCCGGTACTACCCGGAGGCCGCCCATGCCCACCAGGGCCGGATCCAGGCCGCAGGTCTCCGGCTGGCGTTGACGGCCGGCGACCCCGACCACCGGGCCGAACAGATCGTGGCGCGGCTGCTGCACCTCAGCCCGGAGTTCGCGGCCCTGTGGGACCAGCACGAAGTCGCCGCACGCTTCGACGACCACAAGACCATCGTGCATCCCGAGCTCGGCGAGATCGAGCTCGACTGCCAGGCGCTGTTCACCGAGAACCAGGCTCAGACTCTCCTGGTGCTGACGGCCGCGCCCGGCACCCCCGGCTACGACAAGCTGCAACTACTCGCGGTGCTCGGCCAGCAACGATTCGCTCCCGATCCGTCGGCCGCAGCGGGTGCCTAGCCCAGCCGGGGTCAGCCGAGCCGGTCGAGGTAGCGGAGGATGATGCCCTCGCGGAGGGCCCAGGGCGAGACCTCGAGTTCGTCCACCTTCAGGGCGGCCATCGCTGCCTGGAGCACGATCCCGCCCGCCACGATCTGGAATGTGCGGTTGGCGGTGATACCGGGCAGGGCGGGGCGGGCGTCCGCAGGAATGCGGGCCAGCCGGGGTACCCAGTCCGCAAGCTGGGCGCGGCTGAGCAGCATCCGCTCACCCGAACCGAAACCGTCCGAGGTATACCCTGCGAGCTTCGCCAGGGACCTGATCGTCTTGGACGAGCCGACGACGTGGTGCGGGGCAGGCTGTCCGGCGAAGGATGCGACGGCCTCGGCGAGCACGTCGGCCGCGTGTGCGCGCAGGGCCGCAACCTCCTCGGCGAGCGGGGGATCGTGGTGCAGGAATCCCACGGTCGTGCGCCCGGCGCCGAGCGGGACCGAGAGGGCCACCGCCGGTGTCTCATTCGCGCCGGCGGCGATCTCGAGCGACCCGCCGCCGATGTCGAACAGCAGGATGTCCCGAGCCGACCAGCCGTACCACCGTCGCACCGCGAGGAAGGTGAGGCGGGCCTCGTCCTCGCCGGAGAGGACCTGCAGGGCGACGCCGGTCTCCCTCTCGATCGTCGCGAGCAGTTCCGGGCCGTTCGTGGCGTCGCGGAGGGCGGAGGTCGCGAAGGGGAGCAGGTCGTCGACCTCGTGCCGGCTCGCGACGTCGGCCGCGTGCTGCACCGCGGACAGCACGGCAGCGCAGCCCTCCCCGGTGATCGCCCCTTCCGGGGTGAGATACCGCATCAACCGGAGGACGGCCTTGTCGGAAGCCATCGGGACCGGCTGGGCGCCGGCATGGGCATCGACGACGAGCAGGTGGACGGTATTCGAACCGACGTCAATGACTCCGAGGCGCACAGTCTGACGATACCAAGCCGGAGGACACGTCGTCGCCTACCGGGTGGGCTCAGGGACCACGAAGCGCTGCCATGCCCAGGCGCTGACGCTGAGGGCCGCGAAGAGACCGGAGGCGACCCACATCAGGGTCACGCTGCCCTCGCCGTGCCACAGTCCGACGACGGGGTTCAGCACGGCGAACATGATCGTGAAGGCGGCGAGGGTCAACCCGATCCAGGCGAGCGGCGACCAGGCGACGATGCTGCGCCCGCTCGTGCTGCCGATCGGGATGAGCACGAGAAGCGCCGATCCGATCGCGGTCAGCACGACGCTGTTGGCGACCTCGGCGGCGAGCAGGTCCCCGAAATCCGCGCCGGTCGGCAGTATCCCGAGCACGAGCCAGCCGAGGAGCGCGAGCGCGAGCAGGCTTCCGGCACGCAGCGCCGCAAGCTGGCCGCGATGGATCGCGCTGTGGCCGCTCGAGACGGCGACGCTGCCGAGCAGCCCGAAGAGCAGTGCCGGATGGATCTCGAACGCGCGCGAGCCGAGCGCGGTCACCGCGACGAGCAGCAGGTACCGCGGCAGGAATGTGACGGATGCCGGCACGCCCCACACCCGCGAGCTCCACCACTGCGGCACGAGGGCTCCGACCGTGTTGACGACGATGAGGGCGAGCATGACCGCGAGCAGCAGTCGCAGGAAGGCCGGCTGACTCGACACGGTGCCGGAGAGCATGATGAGCGTCGCTGCAGCGGCGACCGAGGCGGCCGCGATGAGCCAGCGGTTCACGATCACGGTGGGGGCCTTGTCGAATTCCTCCCTCGCCTGGTTGCGGCCGGAGAGGGCGGCCGTGTTCCAGAGCGGGCGGCCGTCCCGTGCCCGCACGATCGTGCCGCTCAGCAAACGGGCGGGAATGACGAGGAGCACGAGGGCGCCGATGGCGAAGAGTACGGCCTCGAGCCAGGAGAAGTCGGCGTTCGCGCCCGGCGGCAGTACCGCGCTCGTGAACTGGGTGGGGTCGTTCCAGCCGCCGGGGAGGGCGGGATCATGTCCGGATGACGAACCGCCGCCCGGTGGTGCCGGTGCGACCGCTGTCGGGGTCGCCGAGGGTGCCGGGGTGGCGGTGGCGCTCTCGGACGGTGTGCCGGGCGCCGACGCCGGAGCCGTGGCTGTCGGGGAGCTGCTCCCTGCCTCGGCAGAGGGCGACGACGACGGAGGGGTGGCCGACGGTGATGCGTCCGGTGCGGGACCGAAGTCGACGCCGAGGCCGGGGCTTCCCTGGCTCTGGTTGCCTGCGGCATCCTGTTGGGCGGCGATCACGAGGTGGTTGCCCGCGGCGACCGTGCCTGTCGCGGTGCAGGCCCAGGCTCCCGCGGCGACGGCGACGGTGCACAGCGAGTACGGGCCGGCGAACACGGTGACGGTGGCGCCGTCCTCACCCGTCCCCGTGTACGTCGACCCCGTCTGGGCCACCCGCGCGCCGGCGGTCGGTGACGAGACGACGGGAGCGGCGGGCCGGTCGAAGTCGAAACGGATACTGAGCGCTGCACTGTCGTTCGACGAGGAGGGCGCGCTGAACCCGGTCTGCTGCGCTGCCGTCACGGTGTGGATGCCGCTGCTCGGCAGGTTCGGGAAGGTGCACGCCCACGCCCCTCCCGTGTCTGCCGTCGCCGGGCAGCGCTCGCCGGTCGACACCGTGGCGACGACGGATGCCCCCGGGTACGCGGACCCCCGGACGGTTCCGTTCGACGCCGGGTTGCCGAGCGGCCCGCCCGTCACGACGGGTTCACCGAGGACGTCGATGGTCTCCTCGGCGGTGAGGCTCGAATCGCCTGTCACGACGACCTTCAGCCGGACGTCCTGCCCGCTCGGGAGGTTTGCGGGGCAGGACCAGTCCGTCGACGGGGTGGCTTCGATGATGCAGAGCGGGTCGCCCTCACCGGGGTTGAGGAGCTGGATCTCCTGATTGGCCGCGCGAGTGCCGGAGACCGTCGTGGTCGAGCGGCCGACGAAGGTATGGGCCGGAGGACTGTCGATCGTGGGGGATGGCGAAAGCGGGGTTGCGGCCGGCCCGCTCGGGGGCGGGGCGGGGGAGGTCGCGGCGCGGGCGGCATCCGTGCCCGGCAGGAAACCGCCGAGGCTCAGGAGCAGAAGCGCCGCGGTGACGAGGAATACCGGCGCGACCAGCCGGATCGGTGACCGGGCGTGACGAAGCGCGATGGGCATCCGCCGCGGCCGTCGACCATGACGGGCCTGCGGCGGGCCGGGGCAAGCGAAACGTGAGCGATGCATAGGTCCCCCCTGCCTCCATTTCAGGGGTCATCTCCCCGATTGTCAACGTGCAACGCGCAACAGGCACGATCCCGCACGGGATTGTTATCCGGCGCGGGACGCGGGCGTAGGGCATACTGACGGACACGAGGCGGATTCGCCGCCCTCCGTGAGACAGGCCCGATCTCGCCATGACGCTTCCTGACCTGCGCGTTCCCGCCACCGGAGCGCCCTGGCTCCGACCGGAGAGCTACTGGCCGGCCCTGACCGAGGCCACTCGCCATCTCGACACGCCCGTCGCGGCGCTGCACCTCGGAGCGCTCCGCCACAACACCCACGACATGCTGCGACGCGCGGGCGGAACCCCGATCCGCGTTGCTTCGAAGTCGATCCGCGTCCGTGGCGTGCTCGAGGCCATCCTCGCCGTGCCCGGCTACCAGGGCGTGCTCGCGTACACCCTCGCCGAGGCGCTCTGGCTCGCGGAATCCCTCGACGACATCGTCGTCGGCTATCCGAGCGTGGACCGGGGGGCGATCGAGGTCCTCGGCCGCTCGGCACTGCTCGCTTCCCGGGTCGCCCTGATGGTCGACTCGCTCGCCCAGCTCGACCTCATCGACACGGTGATCCCCCCGCACCGGCGCGAGACCATCCGACTGTGCATCGAGCTCGACGCCGGCTGGAAGAACCCGGTGCTCGGGCACCTCGGCGTGCTGCGCTCACCGGTGCATACCGCCGCGGAGGCCAGGGACTTCGCGGCGGCCATCGTCGCGCGCCCCGGCTTCGCTCTCGTCGGCCTGATGGCATACGAATCGCAGGTCGCCGGCCTCGGTGACCGGCCGGCCGGTCGCGGCCCCCGTGCGCTCACCACCGGGATCGTGAACCGATGGGTGCGTCGCCACTCGATCGCCGAGCTCGGCGTGCGCCGCGCCGCCGCCGTCGCGGCCGTGCGCGAGGTCGCGCCCCTGGAATTCGTCAACGGTGGCGGCACCGGTTCCCTCGAGAGCACCCACGCGGATGCCTCGGTCACCGATATCGCCGCGGGCAGCGGCTTCTTCGGCGGCCACCTCTTCGACAACTATTCGGCATTCACGCCCGCTCCCGCCGCGGCATTCGCCCTCTCCGTCGTGCGGAAGCCGAGCGCGGCGACCGCAACGCTCCTCGGCGGCGGCTGGGTCGCATCCGGACCGCCGGGTGCCGACCGGATGCCTGCCCTCGCCTGGCCGCCCGGGCTCGCCGTCGTGACGCGGGAAGCGGCCGGCGAGGTGCAGACCCCGCTCGCTGGCCCCGGAGCCGCGGCCCTGGACGTCGGCGACCGGGTCTGGCTGCGGCACACCAAGTCCGGGGAGCTCAGCGAACACGTGACAGAATTCGCAGTGGTGGACGACGGGCGGGTCGTCGACATGCTGCCCAGCTACCGCGGCGAGGGAAAGGCGTTCCTGTGACGAACACCGGTGCTCTCTGGCAGAACTGGGCGCGCAGCGAGTCCGTACGTCCGGCCAGGGTTGAGCGGCCCACGAGCGTCGCGGCCGTGCAGCGTGCGGTGATCGCCGCGGCGAAATCCGGGATGCCGATCAAGGCCGTCGGATCGGGGCACAGTTTCTCCGGCATCGCCGTCGCCCCCGGCGTGCTCCTCGACCTGGCCGACCTCTCCGGCATCGTCGGCGTGGACACGGCCACCGGCCGTGTCACCCTCGCCGCCGGCACCCGACTGCACCGGATCCGCGGCTTGCTCGCGCCATACGGGCTGGCGCTCGCCAACATGGGGGACGTCGACCGGCAGACGATTTCCGGTGCGACCTCGACGGGAACCCACGGAACCGGGTCGGCCTTCGGCGGACTCGTCACCCAGATCGTCGGCCTCACCCTCGTCACCGGCGACGGCGAACTCCTGCACGTGAGCGAGACCGAGAACGCGGAGATCTTCCCCGCCGCCCGCCTCGGTCTCGGCGCGCTCGGGATCCTCGTCGACGTGACGATCCAGTGCGTCCCGGACTTCCTCCTGCACGCCGTCGAACAGGCCGAGCCGCTCGGCGAGGTGCTCGACACCTTCGACGAGCGCAGCCGCGCCGCCGACCACTTCGAGTTCTACTGGTTCCCGCACACCGAGAAGGCCCTCACCAAGACGAACACCCGGCTGGACCCGGCCGCCGGGCGCGCGCCGCTCGCGCCGGTCTCCCGCTGGATCGACGACGAACTGCTCGCCAACGGCGTCTTCGGGGCACTCTGCACGATCGGAGCCGTGCTCCCGCAGTCCGTGCCGACGATCAACCGGGTGGCCGAGCGTTTCATGGCCCGGCGGGAATACACGGATGCCTCGACGCGCATTTTCGTGAGCCGGCGCGCCGTGCGTTTTCACGAGATGGAATACGCGCTCCCGATCGCCGCGATTCCGGCTGCCGTGCGCGAGGTCCGCGAACTCATCCAGCGCTCCGGCTGGCGGATCTCGTTCCCGATCGAGGTGCGGTCCGCAGCCGCGGATGACGTGTGGCTGTCCACGGCCCACGGCCGTGAGACCGGGTACATCGCCGTGCATCGTTTCTACCGGGAGAAACCGGCCGAGTACTTCACCGCCGTCGAGGCCATCATGCGCTCCCATGACGGGCGCCCGCACTGGGGGAAGATGCACACGAGGGACGCCGAATCCCTTCGCGAGACCTATCCGCACTTCGACGATTTCGTCGCCGTACGCGACAGGCTCGACCCCGAGCGCCGTTTCACGAACCGGTACCTCGAACGGGTCCTCGGGCGGTAACCGGCCGGCCGGGCGACCTCGGGGTGCGAATTCTCGCGCCGCGCGTGACAGGCTGGTGACCGCGGCCCACGGCCGCTCCACGAACCGGTCGACCGCCCAGCACCCGACGGACCGCACAGCACCCGACCGACACAGTACAGAGAGTCCTCCGAGATGAGCAGCAAGCCGATCAACACCAACACGGTCGCCGGCCGGGCCTGGCCGCACCGCGCCAGCGAACTCGGCGACCGGCTCCCCGACGGCTTCACGATCGGGGTCGCGAGTTCGGCGTTCCAGATCGAGGGCGCCGCCCGCGACGGCGGGCGCGCCGAGTCGGCCTGGGACCCGTTCACGGCGACCGCCGGCCGCATCGTGGACGGGTCGAACGCATCCGTTTCTGCGGACCACTACAACAAGCTGCCCGGGGACCTCACCCTCCTGGGCGAGCTCGGCGTCGACGCCTACCGGTTCTCGTTCGCGTGGTCCCGGGTGCAGCCGGACGGACGCGGGGCGCTCGCGCGCACCGGACTCGCGTTCTACGACCGGCTCGTCGACGGGCTGCTCGCGGCCGGCATCCGCCCGATGGCGACGCTGCACCAGCGCGACCTGCCGCTTGCCCTGCGCGGCGGCTGGCTGAACCGCGACACCGCCTCGCGCTTCGCCGACTACGCCTACGAGCTCGGGGCCGTGTTCGGCGACAGGGTCGACGCCTGGGTCACTCTCGACGAGCCCGCGACCGTGACGCTCGCCGGCTACGCCCTCGGCACGGATGCCCCCGGCGAGGCCCGCCTCTTCGCCGCACTGCCGGCCGCGCACCATCAGCTCCTCGGCCACGGCCTCGCCGTCCAGGGCCTGCGCGCCGCCGACGTGCGCGGCGGCATCGGAATCGCCAACGCGTACTCGCCCGTGCAGCCGGCGAGCGGCAGAGAGGCAGACGAAGTCGCCGCCGCGCTCTTCGACCTGCTGCACAACCGCGTTTTCGCCGACGCCGTCCTCCTCGGGAGCTACCCGGCGCCGCCGGAACCCTACGAGACCGAGCTGCGGCTGCTGCTCGAGACGGAGCCGGAGGACCTGCGCACGATCCACCAGCCGCTCGACTTCTACGGTCTCAACTACGTGCAGCCGTCACGGGTGGCGGCCGGGCCCGTTCCGGTCGTGAGCGGTGCGGTCGCCGGCGGCGGCCCCTCCGGCAACGGAGCGGGCGGGGCGCGCGGGGAGGCCGGCGCTGGCTCGGGTCCGCGCGGCCCCGGCTCCCGCGTTCCCGGCTCC
>NZ_SOFK01000041.1:0-134110 GCF_004402675.1 Cryobacterium sp. MDB2-A-1
GAGCACGCCGACGGCGGCGCAGACCGCGGCGGCCGCCGCAGCGGCGCAGGCCGCCGCCGAGGCCGCAGCCGCCCAGGCCGCAGCAGACGCCGCCGCCACGGCCACGCCGACACCCTCGGCCACCACTCAACCCAGCACGACCGGGCCCGTCACGGAGCTTGCCGCGACTGGAATCGACATCGCCCCCGCTCTGATCGGAACCGGCGCGTTGCTCGGCGTCGGACTCGTGCTCATATTGGCCGGGCGGTCACGGCGAGCGCGCCGACTCCGCTGACCGCAACATCGCGCCCAACGGCACGCGGCCCTTCCGCCAGACTGGGCAGCGGTTACACCGGCATCCGATTCTGGCCTGCGTATCGGGGAGTGCCGCTCATCGCCGCTCGGTGAGAGCGAACAGGGCGGTTCGCACGCGCTTCATCGCGGTCGTGAGGCCCCATTCGGCGGAGAGACGGTCGAGCTCGGCATCCTGCTCCGGGGTGCTCGGGCGGATCCGGGCGTCGAATGCCGGGAGCTTCAGGTCGCGCACGACGTTGACGACGGTCGGTGCGACTGTGAGGTAGTCGGCGGCGGCGATGATCTTGCCACGCACACCCGCTGCCAGCGCCGAGGCCGGATCGGCGGCCGCTGCGACGATCCCGTCGAGGTCGCCGAAATCGGCAAGCAACGTAGCCGCGGTCTTCTCACCCACCCCGGCGACCCCGGGAAGTCCGTCGGAGGCGTCGCCGCGGAGGGCCGCGAAGTCGGCGTACTGCGCCGGGGTGACCCCGGTCTTGGCAAGCAGCGCGGCATCGGTGAGCGTCTCCAGCCTGGCCATGCCGCGGCCGGTGTAGATCACCCGCACGTCGCGGGAGTCGTCGACGAGCTGGAAGAGGTCGCGGTCGCCGGTGATGACATCGACGGGCACGTCCGCGTGCGAGGCGAGGGTGCCGATCACGTCGTCTGCTTCGTGCCGCGGGGCACCGATCACCGGGATTCCGAGCGCGGCGAGCAGCTCGCGGATGATCGGAATCTGCGCGCTGAGGAGGTCGGGGACGTCCTCGGTCGCGGTGGGGGCATCCGCTGCGGGAGACTCGACAGCCGCGGCGACCCGATGGGTCTTGTAGGTCGGGATCAGGTCGACGCGCCACTGCGGCCGCCAGTCGTCGTCCCAGCAGGCCACGATCTCAGTAGGCGGGAACTCGGTGACGAGCCGGGTGATGATGTCGAGCAGCCCGCGCACGGCGTTGACCGGCTGGCCGTTCGGCGCGCGCACGGTGTCGGGCACCCCGTAGAAGGCGCGGAAGTACAGGGCAGCGGTGTCGAGCAGCATCCGGCGCTCCGGTGGAGTGGTCACGGCGGAATCCTGACATATCGGACCCCCGTGCGTCCACCGGGGCGGGATCCCTGTCGTGGCGGGCTGTTGTGCCGGCCGAAACGCCCCCGCTCACCAGGGCGAGGGGCCGCCGCCGGGAACCGGGCCGCCGTCGAGGAGCAGGGCGCCGAGCGCGGCCTCGTCGCGTTCGGCGTGGTGCTGGCGCACGTAGAGCTCGAGGTCGGCGACCCGCTGCGAGTGACGGGCCTCGAAGGCGAGCGGCCAGGGGCCGAGCGCATGCCCGGCCCGTGCGATGACCTCCTCGACCGAGCGCGCGACGAGACCCCGCACCCTCGCCGCGAGGAGCGCCCCGGCCTGTCCGGTCGCGGTGCCGTCGTCGATCGACGCTGCCGCTGCCGCGAGGACGCCTCCGCCCGCGCTCAGGGTCACGTCGATCGCACCGAGGTGCGCGAGTGCGATCTGGTCCGCCGGCCAGTCCTGCGCGCCGCGGAATACCCGACGGGCGATCCCGACCGCGCCGCCGAACCAGCACGCGGCGACGCCGATCCCGCCCCAGGCGTAGCCCGGCCGGTTGAAATACCAGTCGTCCTCGCGGATCGCGACCGCGGGCACGCCGCGGAAGTCAACGGGACCGCTCGTGATCGAGGGCAGTCCCCTGCCGACCCAGGTGTCCTCGAGCACGGTGATGCCCGGCGCGGCGAGGTCGACCGCGAAGAGCCGCAGCGCATCACTCGAGGTGTGCGCCGTGACGAGGGCATTGCTCAGCGAGCCCGCGAGCGAGCACCACGGCTTGAGCCCGTCGAGTCGCCAGCCCTGCTCCGACTCGGTCGCGTCGAGGCGGGTGCCGCGCGCTTCGGCCGCGAAGACACCCCAGCTGCGGGTCCGGCCCGTCTCACCGCCGGGCAGCTGCGCCGGTTCGACGGATGCCTGGCCCAGGACCGAGAGGGCGGCGAGATGACCGTCGGTGACGCGCGCCGCCGACAGGTCGGCCGCCGAGACCGTCGCGAGCATCTCGAAGAGGTGCCGGGTATTGCCCTCCCCGATGGCCGGAAGACGGGAACCGAGGTGCGTTGCGAGGCGGAGCGCCCGCCCGGTGTCGCCGGTCACGAGGAGGGCCTCGTCGGCGACCACCCGGAGTTGCTCACTCGACTCGCGATCACCGGGCGCACCGAGCCAGACCGGGGCACTCTCACTGTCGAAGTTCCGCTGGTTCATCTGCGGCCTCGCCTTCTTTCGCTTGTCATTCTTGACCCGCGTGCACTGTTTCGGCGTCCTCCTCTCGCCGAGCCCACCGTGCCGCATCCCCGGTTCCGCTGTGTTCGTCGTCTCACCTTCGCCGCCGGACCCGCGTTCGGATCCGAGCGTGCCCGTCCGGCCCCTGGATCAGTCGGTGATGTCTGTGAGGGCCCGGCCGGAGGGGCGGGTCGGCGACTTGGCGGTCGCCTTCCGCGGCAGGCGGTTCTCGGCGCTGACCATCCAGGCGTATTGCTCGAGCTTCTCGATGAAGCCGTGCAGGATATCGGCGCTTGTCGGGTCCTCTTCGTCAACGGCGTCGTGCACCTTGCGGATGTTCTTGACCGTCGCGTCGAGCCGTTCCGTGATCATGACGACGGTTTCCGCGGTGTCGACCTCGCCCGCCGGGAACTTCGGCAGGTGGGTGTCCTTGGCGACCGTCTCGGTGCGTCCGTCGGGGAGGGCGTCGAGTGCGCGCATCCGCTCGGCCAGCTCGTCGGAGAAGATGCGTGCATCGTCGATGATCTCGTCGAGCTGCAGGTGCAGGTCGCGGAAGTTGTGGCCGACGACACTCCAGTGCGCCTGCTTGCCCTGAACGTGGAGTTCGATCAGGTCGACGAGGACGGACTGGAGGTTGCCGCCGAGTTCAGCCGATGCCTTCATGGGTGTGCCCCTCTCACGCGGGACGTCGGCTCCGACGGATGCCGGGCGAGGGTCCCGCTCGTTTCGAACAGCACGATAGCAGGGGTGTCGCCGCCGTGTCAGGTCGAGCGGATGCCCCTGTTCGGGTGTGCCTCGACCGGCGCTAGGCCTGGGTGTCGGCCGGGGTGTCGCGGCGGCGGAAGAGCGCGGGCCCGGACTGGTCGACGGCGAGCTGAAGCCGCTCGTCGTGCGTGCCCGGCAGGGTCGGGAGCGCGTCGAGCGGCCACCAGGCCGCCGCCGTATTCTCGCCGTCGGCCGGGTGCGGCTCACCGCTCACCCACCGGCAGCGGAAGAGCACGTCGAGATATTGGGCGTGATCGCCGTTGGCGTATTGGAGGGGCTCGCGGGCGAAGACACCGACGAGAGCATCGACCTCGGCGACGATGCCGGACTCCTCGAGGATTTCGCGGGCCGCGGCATCCGCCGGTTCTTCACCGGGGTCGACGACGCCGGCGACGTTCGACCAGTTGCCGTTGTCGGCGCGGCGGACGAGGAGCGCTTCGTCGCCGCGCACGACGACCGCGGTGACGCCGATGAGCCAGAGCGGGGCGTGTCCGATGCTCTTGCGCAGTTCGAGGATGAAATCGGGGGTGGCCATCCTTCGAGCCTAGCCAGCGGATCTCCTGAGTTGGCCACCGCAGCACCGGTTGCCGGGATGCGCAACCCCCCTCGCGCTCGAACTCACCACACAAGCCGGGTGCGAGACTGGTGACGCGGCCTCTCAGACGGACCGCGACAGGGGGGCGACATGACCGGATCACGGGTCGAGGGAGCGCGGCCGGGGACTTCGCGCGGCACCGGGCGCCGAATGGCGGCGGCGCTCGGCGCAGCGGCACTGCTCTGCACAACGCTCTCCGCGTGCGGGACGGCGGCACCGTCGCCGACGGCCAGTGCGACGGCATCGGCATCGGCCTCGACCTCGGCCTCGACCTCGGCCGTCCCAACGGCGACAGGTGCCCCGACCGGCACCCCCACCGGATCACCCACAGCGGTCCCCACTCCCACGCCCGGCGATGACGTTCCCGCAGCCTGCTCCGCCGGCGCGCTCGGCGCCACCCTGGCCTCGCGGCCGATGGACAGCGGGATGAGCAGCTTCTACTGGGACCTCACTTTGACCAACACCGGATCCCAGGCCTGCACCGTGCAGGGGTACCCCGGTGTCCGGCTGGTGAATGCGGTCACCGGGGCACTGCTCGGCCCGGCCGCGGCACACGAACGCTACCCGACGGTGACGGAGGCTGCCGTCGAACTCGCTCCCGGGGCATCCGCCTACAGCCTGCTGCACCTGAATCAGGCGGGCGCATACACCTGCACGCTCGTAGCCGTCACCGAGCTCGACGTGACACCGCCCGGCACGGATGTCCCTCGCTGGGTGACGACGCCCAATCCGATCCAGGGTTGCGACGACCCGCTCATCGGCCTCGTGAAGGTCGGTCCGTTCGCCCCGGCTTCTCTCGTCTACTAGTCACAAACCGGGCCGGCCCCGTTGGCAGCCGGTCCGAGCGGGATCGGCTAGTAGCCGGGGCGCCAGGTCGCGGCGGCGACCGCGGCCTCTGGGTCGGCGATGGCGACGCCGTTGACGCCGTCGCGCACCGCTTGGGTGACCACGGCGACGGCGACGCGGCGCGACACCTCGGGCAGGTCCCGGAACGAGGGCAGCACGGCCGCGCCGGGCCGGGTCACGTCGACCATGCCGGCGATCGCGTGGGCGGCGGCGAGGAGCATGGCCCGGTTCAGCACGGTCGCCCGGGCGACGATCGCTCCGAAGCAGATCCCCGGATACATCAGCGCGTTGTTGCCCTGGCCGATCTCGTAGTCGACCCCGTCGAACCGCACGGGGGCTGACGGGCAGCCGGTGCTCACGAGGGCCGCGCCGGCCGTCCACTCGATCACGTCGGCCGCGGTCGCCTCGGCGAGCTCGGCCGGGTTGGAGATCGGGCAGATCAGCGGGCGTTCGACGTGGGCGGCCATCTCACGCACGGCAGCCTCGGTGAAGGCGCCGAACTGGGTCGACGTGCCGATGAGCGCGGTCGGGTGCACAGCGGCGATCACGCTGTGCAGCGAGCGCGGGTCGGCGAGCGCGGGCGCGAACGCATCGCCGGCCAGTTCCAGTGCGGGCCGGGCGTACCGGCGCTGGCCGGCGGTGAGGTCGGGCAGGGTGTCGACGATGAGCCCCTGCCGGTCCATCAGGTAGATCCGGGCCTCGGCCTCGGCGAGGGACTGTCCCCCGGTCACGACGAGCTCGTCGACGATCTGGTCGGCGATGCCGATCCCGGCGGTCCCCGCGCCGAAGATCAACACGCGCTGGTCGCCCAGGGTCAACCCGGAGATCAGGATGCTCGTGTTCAGGGCGGCGAGGATCGTGACGCCGGTGCCCTGGATGTCGTCGTTGAGGGTGCAGATGCTGTCGCGATACCGCTCGAGGATCGGCGCCGCCGTCGCGCGGCCGAAGTCCTCCCAGTGCAGCAGCGCGCCCGGGAACAGCCCGAGCGCCGTCTGAACGAAGTCGTCGATGAACCGGTCGTAGTCGGCGCCACGGATGCGCGGAAACCGATTCCCGAGGTACCGCGAGTCGTCGAGCAGCCCGGCATTGTCGGTGCCGACGTCGATGAACACCGGCAGGATCTGGGCGGGGTCGATGCCCGCTGCCGCGGTGTAGACGGCGACCTTGCCGGTGAGGATCTCGGCCCCGTTGACGCCCCAGTCGCCGATGCCGAGGATGCCCTCGCCGTCGGTCGCGACGATCAGGCGGATGTCCCGGCCGTTGGCGTAGATCTGGAGCGCCTCCCCGATGCTCTCGGGATCGAGTGCGGAGATGTAGGCGACATCGCTGCCCGCGTAGCAGTCGCTGTACTGCTGGATCGCCTGGGCGACGGTCGGCGCGTACACGATCGGCAGGAATTCGACGAGGTGCCGGGACATCGCATAGTAGAACAGCCGGCGGTTGCGCGCGCAGACGTCCATCAGGAACAGGCGCTTCTCGAGGTCGTTCGGCCGGGCCAGGAACCGCCGGTAGAGCTGACCCGATTGCTGCTCGATGGTCTGCACGACGTGCGGCAGCTGCCCGGTGATGCCGCCGCGCATCCGCTCGGCCCGGGTGAACGCGGTGCCCTTGTTGCGGTACGGGTCGGAGAGCAGGGAACGCCCGGTCATGAAGTGCCTCTCGCGAGTTGGAGGCCGCGACGGTGTGACCGGTGTGCCGGGCCTGAGGCTGCTGCCTACCCCGCTTCACTCAGTTTAACCCCGCGTTTACCCCAGGCTCGTCACCGCATCGGCCGCCGAGGCGGCGCGCGCCGCATTCTTCTCCTCGCGACGGACAGCCCTGCGTTCCCTGCCGCCCTCGACGAGGAAGTACAGCACCGGGAGCACGATGAGGGTGAGCAGGGTCGAGGAGACCAGGCCGCCGATCACGACCAGGGCGAGCGGCTGGGAGATGAACCCGCCGGTGCCGGTGAGGCCGACCGCCATCGGGAGCAGGGCGAAGATCGTGGCGAGTGCGGTCATCAGGATCGGGCGCAGCCGCCGGGAGGCCCCGTTGACGAGCGCCTCGCGCACGTCGAGTCCCCGCCGCCGGTACTGGTTGACGAGGTCGATCAGCACGATCGCGTTCGTCACGACGATCCCGATCAGCATCAGCACGCCGATCAGCGAGGGCACTCCGAGGGGGATGCCGGTGATCACCTGCAGCGCGATGGCCCCCGTCGCCGCGAACGGGATGGACACGAGCAGCAGCAGCGGCTGCAGCAGCGACCGGAACGTCGCGACCATCACGATGTAGACGATCAGGATCGCGGCGAGCAGAGCGATGCCGAGCTGCTGGAACGCGTCGGTCTGGTCCTTCGTGACACCGCCAAGGGTCGCGGTCGCGCCGGTCGGCAGGGTCGTGTCGGCGAGCACGGTCGCCATCTGGGCGTTGGCGGTGCCGAGGTCGTTGTTGTTCGGCGTCGCCGAGACCGTCGCGGTGCGTAGGCCCTTCGTCGTCGTGAGGGTGGCCGGGCCGTCGACCTGCGCGACGGTCGCGAGGGTGCTGAGCGCGACCGGCCCGGCGAGTGTCGGGATCGGCAGGGCGGCGAGCTCGGCCGTCGTCGCCGGCGAGCTGGCCCCGGTGAGATACACGGACAGGTTCGCCTCGTTGATCACGATCGACCCGACGACGCTCGGCTGCATCGCCTGGGAGACGAGGGTGCCGAGCGCGAGCTCGCTCAAGCCGGCGGCGGCGGCCTTCGTGCGGTCGATCGTCACGGCGAGGTAGGGCCGGGAGGCGGCGAGGTTGCTCGAGCTCTCCTTGATCGCGTCGAGCTTCTTCACGGCGGCGAGGATGCTGTCGCTCGCTGTCTGCAGGTCGGCGCCGTTGGCCGCGGTGATGTCGACGGCGATGTCCGAGGTGCCGCCGAAGCCGCCGCCGGCCGTGACCGAGAAGTCGCCGACGCCGGTCAGTGCGGCGAGCTTGCCACGGACGGCGTCCTGCACGGCGTCGGGCTTGGCGACCCCGTCAGTCGTGATCGAGTAGGTCACGGTGCTCGTGGTCGGCGCTCCCCCGGCGAACGCGGCGAGGGCGCTGCCGCCGCCGATCGATACCTGGATGATCTTCACGCCCGGCGTGCCGCGCAATGCCGATTCGACCGCCGTCGAGGCGGTGTCCTGGGCGGCGAGGCTCGTGCCGACCGGGAGAGCCTGGGCGACCCGGAACGTGGTCTGGCCGGTCGAGCCGAGGAAGTTGACCTTCATGAACGGGATGATCGCGACCGTTCCGCCGAGCACGAGCACGGAGAGCAGCAGGGTGGCGACGGCGTGCCGGAGCGTCCAGCGGATGATCGGCAGGTACCCGGTCTGCAGGCGGCTCGGCTCCTCGACGATCGCGTCCGCGGGGGCGGATGCCGCGCGCCGGGTCCGCCGGGACGCGGCGGCCGCAGCGGTAGGAGTAGCGGGGGCCGCCGCGGGTGCGGACCCGCCAGGGTGGTCCGCGGCCGCGTCGGCGACGGTCGTTGTTTGCGCGGACTCGGCCGCGAGCGCGCCGGGGCCGGTCGGGTCGGCGACCGCGAACGCGGCGGCATCCGTTGTCACGAGGACCGGGGCGGTCTCGGGAGCCTTACCCGGCTGAGCAGAATTCGGCGCCTTGGCGGGCTTGGTGGGCTTCGCGGGCTTCGGCGTCCTGGCGGGCCTCGGGCTCGGGGCGCGCAGGAACCAGTAGGCGAGTACGGGCACGATCGTGAGCGAGACGAGCAGGGAGGCGAGCAGCGCGATCGTGACGGTGAGGGCGAAGGGGCGGAAGAGTTCGCCGGTGGACCCGCCGACGAAGGCGATCGGCAGGAAGACCGTGACGGTCGTGATCGTCGACGCGGTGATCGCGCCGGCGACCTCGCGCACGGCCGCGACGATGGTCTCGGAACGGTCCACCCCGGGCACGAGGTGGCGCTTGATGTTCTCGATCACGACGATCGAGTCGTCCACGACACGGCCGATCGCGATGGTCAGCGCGCCGAGCGTGAGGATGTTGAGCGAGTACCCGACGCCCTGCAGGCCGATGAAGGTGATCAGCACGGAGGTCGGGATCGAGATCGCCGTGACGAGCGTGGCACGCACCGAGAGCAGGAAGACGAGGATCACGAGCACGGCGAAGACGAGCCCGAGGATGCCCTCCTGGGTGAGCGAGTTGATCGACTCCTGGATGAACGGGGCCTGGTCGAAGACGACGGTGAAGGTCGTGCCGGGGACGGCATCCTGAAGCCTCGGCAGGATCGCGCGCACGGCCGTCGATACGTCGACCGTGTTGGCGGCGGGCACCTTCGTGACCGCGATCGTGAGGGCCGGCTGGCCGTTGACGCGGGAGATGCTCGCGACGGGGTTCTCACCGAGCACGACGGTGGCGACGTCGCCGATCGTGGGCGGGGTGGCCGGAGCGGCGCCAGGGGCGGTGCCGGCGCCGGTCGCGAGCAGGGGCAGGGCGGCGATGTCCGCGGCGGAGGTGAGCTTGCCGCCGGCCTGGACCGACAGGGTCTTGTCGCCCTCGGTGAGCGAGCCGGCGGGGATGAGCGCGCCGTTCTGCTGCAGGGCCGAACGGATGGCCTGCGTGCTGAGGCCGCGGGCGGCCAGGGCCGCGGCATCCGCTGTGATGGTCACCCGGCGGCCGACATCGCCGACGAGCGCGGCCTCGCGCACCCCGGACACGTCACGGATGTCGCCGAGCACGCTGCGCTTGAGGTCGTCGGCGAGGGTGGCCTGGTCGCCGCCGGAGACAGCGAGGGAGATGACCGGGAAGTCGTCGATGCTGCCGCTGATCACCTGCGGGTCGAGGTTGTCGGGCAGCCGGGTCTTGATGCGGTTGATCGCCTGGCTGATGCGGGATTCTGCCTTGACGAGGTCTGTGCCGTACGTGAACGTCGCGCTCACGAGCGAGGAGTTCGTGCTGCTCGTCGTCGAGGTGGATTCGAGGCCCGCGATGCCCTGGATGGCGGTCTCGATCGGCGTCGAGACGTCGTCGTTGACGACCTCGGGCGAGGCGCCGGGGTAGCTCGTGGAGACGAGCAACTGCGGCAGCTGCAGGGAGGGGATGAGTTCCTGCTTGAGGCTCGTGAGGGCGAGGCTGCCGAAGATGGCGGCGACGATCGTGATCAGGGCGATCAGGGCCCTGTTCTTCATGCTCAGCACGGCGAGAAAATGCATGGCTCAGTATCGCATCGCCGTGTGACGCCCGTGTTGCGTTTCGCACCCCCGGTTCGGCGCGGAATGGCGCCTCGGAGTCAGACGACGTCGGCGAGGTACCCGGTGTCGGGCAGCGGATGCCGCAGCAGCGTCCCCCAGGCCAGGCCCAGTGCGTCCACAGCGCATTCCATCTCGAACGCCCCGTGGCAGAACGGGACCCGCAGGAAGCGCTCGAAGGCGCCGTCGACGCCGAAGCGGGGACCGGCCGGCACGAGAAGGCCGTGGTTGCGCGCGGCGAGCGCGAGCTGGGAGCTCACGGGTCGCCCGAGGTTGACCCACGCCGTGAGGCCGCCGTCGACGTGCGGCACGGTCCACTCGGGGAAGCGCTCGGCGAGGAGCGCCTCGAGGTGGTCGCGCCCGGCCCGGAGCTCGCGGCTGCGGCGCTCGAGAATCGCCGGCATCTCCGGGAGCATCCGGGTGACGATGAGTTGCTCGAGGATCGGCGTGCCCATGTCCGTTGCCGTGCGCGCGGCAACCAGCCGGCGGATCAGCGCGGGCTCCGCCCTGATCCAACCGATGCGCAGGCCGCCCCAGATGGTCTTGCCCACCGAGCCGACCGTGACGACCGTGGCGGGGACGCCGGCGCCAGACCCGCTTCCATAGCCGTTCATTCCTGCATTTCCCGGCTCGCCCTGCGCGTATGCCGCGAACGGCATGAAATCGTCGGTCCGGTCGATGCTGAGCTCGCCCATGGTCTCGTCCGCGATGAGGACCGTGCCCTGCCGGGCGGCGGCCTCGATCACGCGGGTCCGTTGCTCGGCGGGCATCGTCTGCCCGGTCGGGTTGTGGAAGTCGGGCATCAGGTAGCCGAGCACGGGATTGCCGCCCCGGAGGGCCTGGAGCAGGGCGGGCTCGTCCCAGCCGGACGAGCCGTCGCCCACGCGCGCCGTCACGCTCACCGGCACGAGCCGCGCCCCGGCCGCGCTGAGCGCCTCAACCGCGTGCGGGTAGCTCGGCTGTTCGATCAGCACCCGGTCGCCGCGGCTGACGAACACCCGGGCGAGCAGCGAGATCGCGTGCTGGGCTCCGATCGTCACCATGATCTGGTCCGGGTCGGTCGGGAGCCCCCGCTCCCGGTAGCGTTCGGCGATCGCGGCGCGCAACTCCGGGATGCCGACCGGATCGAAGCCCGGACCGTTCAGGTGGCGCGAGAGGTCCTCTGCTGCCCGCGCGGCGACATCCGCCAGCCCGCCGAGGGCCGACATCGTCGCCTTGCTGAGATCGAGGACGCCGCTGTCGCCCGACGCGCTCCCTGGGCCAGGGCCGGCCGCCGCGCCGGAGCCCGTGCCGGAGCCCGCGCCGGAGCCCGGCAGCCGCACCACGCTGCCCGAGCCGCGCACGCTCGAGAGCAGTCCCGCGGCGCGCAGCTCGCGGTAGGCGGCCGTCACGGTCGTGCGGCTCAGCCCGAGGCGCACGCCCAACTCGCGTTCGGCGGGCAGGCGGGTGCCGGCGGTGAGGCGGCCGTCGAGGGCGAGCAAGCGGATGCGATCGGCGAGCCCCCGGTATGCGCTCCCGCCGGTGCGCCACTCGCCGAGCTTCGACTCGAGGGCACGGGCGCTGAGCTGAGTGTCCGACATGAGGCCACTCTAGACAGATTGGCTACTTGATAACAGTCCACTCGTGCAATTGGATTGGTTTCCATGACCCGTCGCCTCATTCAGCTGCTTATTGGCCTCTTCCTGTACGGCATCGCGATCGCGCTGATGGTGCGCGGCGCGATCGGCGTCGCGCCGTGGGACGTGCTCACCCAGGGCATCGACGGCCACACCCACCTCGGGTTCGGCCTGCTGACCGTCATCCTGAGCGGCGTCGTGCTGCTGTTCTGGATCCCGCTGCGCCAGAAGCCGGGCGTCGGCACCGTGATCAACGCGCTCCTCGTCGGCCCGTCGGTGGATGTCGGCCTCTGGCTTGTGCCCGCCGGCCTCGACCTGTGGCTGCGCGCGCTGCTCTTCGCGGCAGGCGTGCTGCTGCTCGCCGTCGCGACCGGCCTCTACATCGGGGCGCACCTCGGCCCCGGACCCCGCGACGGCCTGATGACCGGCCTGCACCGGCGCACCGGCTGGCCGATCTGGATCGTGCGCACCGGCATCGAGGGCACCGTGCTCGCGCTCGGCTGGGTGCTCGGCGGCAACGTCGGCATCGGGACCGTACTGTTCGCGGCGCTCGTCGGCCCGCTCTGCCAGTGGACCATCCCCCGCCTCGCACTGCCGCTCCCCGCGCCTCGGACGCCCTCGCCCGCTTCGACCCTGGCCGACGCGCGCTAGAGGTTGCGGTCGGCGTAGGCCAGGAGGGCCGCGCGGACGAAGGCCGCCCCGGCCGGGCCGCCGTAGTTCGCGGCGAAGCGCTCGTCGGAGACATACATCTCGCCGAGGCCCGTGAAGTACTCCTTCGAGGGTCCCGCGCCGCCCGGCCCTCCGCCGGGGGTGCCCGGGATGGCACGCAACCAGTCGAACTGCCGCTGCGCGAGGGCCTGGGCCTCGGCTCCCGCCGGGTCGAGCCGGCCCGATGCTCCGGAGGCTCCTGAGAAGGCGGCCGCCGCGCGCCAGTCCGCGAGGAGCTGCGCCTGCCGCTCCTGCCACGCCGCCTTCTCCGCGGCGCTCATCCCGCGCCACCAGGCGTCGCCGTTCGCCCAGGCCGCGGCTCCCCAGCGCTGTTCGACCTCCTCCCTGTGTTCCGTGGGATCGAATCCGTCGAACATGTTCTCTGCCATGAGTTGTTCCTTTCTGTTCAGGGTGGTGATGGTGTCCTCGACCGAGCCGATCTGGCGATCGAGGCGGTCACGCTCGCCGCGCAGCCAGGCGAGGTGCGCGCCGAGGGCGCGGGCGGCATCCGTTTCGTGGTCGAGCACCTCGCGAATGGCGGGCAGCCCGAGCCCGAGGGCGCGCAGCATCAGGATGCGCTGCAGGCGCACGAGCGCCGCCGCGTCGTAGTAGCGGTAGCCGTTGGCGCCGATCCGGCTCGGCGGGAGCAGCCCGAGGTCACCGTAGTGCCGCAGCGTGCGGCTCGTCGTCGACGCGAGCCGCGCGATCTCCTGGATCGACCAGTCCATGTTCAGTCCCCGTCCGTTGTGATCTCCACGATAATTCTTGACGTTGCGTCAAGGTCAAGCGGGCTCCCGAATCCGATTCGGTACCATGTGGCATGCACGACACGACCGAGGCAACGGATGCCGCGGCGCGGCCCCGCGCGCGCCTGGCGCTCCGGCTCGTGCCCGCGGCCCTGATCTCTGCGTCCGCGGTGCTGCTCTTCGGACTGCACACGCCGGTCTCGATCCCCGCGGGCTACCTGCTTCTCGGACTCGCCCTCACGACGGCCCTCGTCATCGACCGCCCGCTCGCGCGTGACCTCGCCCTCATCGCCCTCGGCCTGCTCCTGATCAGCACCATCTCGCTCGCTGCCAACATCGACTACCCGAACATGGCGCTGATGGGTGCCGTGCTCACGCTCGCGGTGCTCCTGCCATACCTGGTCTCGCGCTACCTCTACCGCGAGCGGGCGATCCGGTTCCCGATCCGCACCGGGCGACCCTGGACATCCGCAGCGCTCGGGTACCTCGTCGTCGTGATCGCGCTCGGCTATGCGATTCTGCCGACCTATTTCATCCGCTCCGGCGCCTTTCACAACTGGCCGACCGTCACCGCGCCGGACGAGATCGGGCGGCTCTTCGTCGGCGTCGGTTTCGTCGGAATCTGGGACGAGCTCTTCTTCATCTGCACCGTGTTCGCCCTGCTGCGCCGGCACTTCCCGGACTGGCTCGCGAACCTGCTCCAGGCGGTGATCTTCACCTCATTCCTCTGGGAACTCGGCTACCGCAGCTGGGGCCCGCTGATCACCTTCCCCTTCGCACTCCTGCAGGGCTTCACCTTCGCGCTGACCAGGTCACTCGGCTACGTCATCGTCGTGCACCTGCTCTTCGACCTCGTCGTCTTCCTCGTGATCGTGCACGCACACACCCCGGCCTGGCTGCCGATCTTCCTCTACTGACGCGCACCCGCCCGCCCGCGCGCGCCCGCGCCCGCGACCGGAAAGGTGCTCGGGGGTTGCGCACCGCCGAAACGCGATATATCGTGAATCACACCAGACGCGATATAACGCGAAAAAGTTTCCGGCGTCCGCAACGGACGCCCACAGAAGGAGCACACAATGGCACTCGAAAAATGGCTGGTCGCCCCCGGGCAGACCCGGGTGATCGACGTCGAACTCGTCAACCGGCTCAAGGTCGGGCTGATCGGCGGCAAGGTCGACATCATCGGCCACGACGAACCGTTCACCCGCGTCGAGGTGCACAGCGTCAGCGGCAAGGACCTCCGCATCTCCCTCGACGGAGACACCCTCGAGGTCGACCACCCGCAGCTGCGCTGGGACAACTTCATCGAGGTCTTCGCCTCCTTCCGCGGCAGCGCCCGGGCGGACGTGAGCATCACCGTCCCGCGCGACGTCGCCCTCAAGCTCGGCGTCGTCTCGGCCGGCGCGCTCATCACGGGCCTCCGCAGCGACCTCAAGCTCAACACCGTCTCCGGTGACCTCGTCGTCGACGGCGTCACGGGCGACATCGAAGTCAACGCGATCAACGGCGAGATCTCGGTCAGCAACCACTCCGGCGACATCACCACGCACACCGTTTCCGGCGATGTCACCGCGAGCGGCAGCATCCGCCGGTTCAGCGTCGACGGCGTCGCGAGCAACGTGTTCCTCGACCTCGAGGGCTCACCGGACACCGTCAACACGAACACCGTGAGCGGCAACCTCACCGCACGCGTCGAGGCCGGCCTCCCGATCAAGTACCACCTCAACACCATCTCGGGGGTCCTCCAGCTCGACGACCAGACCGTGAAGGGCACCCTCGGCAAGGGCTACGAGTCGAGTACGGGCGTGCTCGCGGGCAGCTGGCTCGAACTGCACGCGAACTCCGTCTCCGGTGACATCTCGATCGTCCGGCGTCCGGCCGCGGCGGCGGATGCCCCGGCGAGCGCCCCGAGCGCAGCCGCCGGGTTCGAAGCGCCGGGCGAGGCCCCGGCGGACACCGCAACGGGGGCCTCGGCATGACTCCCGTCTTCGCCCACGGCAGCCTGCGGCTCTACCTGCTGAGCCTGCTCGCCGAGCAGCCGCGGCACGGTTACGAGCTGATCCAGGCGCTCAGCGACCGGTTCGGCGGCACGTATATCCCGAGCGCGGGCACGATCTACCCGCGACTGGCCAAGCTCGAGGAGGAGGGCCTCGTCACGAAGTCGACGGACGGCCGCAAGACCGTCTACGAGATCACCGACGCCGGACGCGCCGAGCTCCTCGCGCGCGGGGGCGACCTCGACGCACTCGAGGACGAGGTCACCGACTCGGTGCGCCGGCTGGCAGACGAGGTCCGGTCCGGGGTCGCCGCGGCGATGACGAGCCTGCGCACCGATCTCGCAGCTGCCGCCAGGCGGGCCAGGGACGACGCGGGCTTCGGAGCGGGCGGCCGGGCACGTGGGGGTTCGAGTCCCACCACCGGTTCCGCCGTTCCGGGCACGGCCGCGGGTGCCGAGGCCAGTGCCAGTGCCAGTGCGAGCTACCCGGGCGCGGACGGCCCATCGGATACCGCCGGTTCCGCCGGCGCGAGCGCGGGCTCGGCGGCTCCAGGCGGCCAGACCCCGCCGGCCGGGACCACGTCGGGCACCTCGACGGACCGTCGCCTCGAGTCCAATCGCGCCCTGCACGAGGCCGATCTCGTGCTCAACGAGTTCCGCCAGCAACTCCGCGCGGACCTGCGCAAGCAGGCCGTGCACGCCCGGGTGCCCGCCGCGACCGTCTCGGACCTGCGCGCCCGCCTCGCCGAGGTGCGCGCCGGCATCCTGGACGCCCTGCCCCGCTGACCCCCGCCTCGCCCGTCCGCGAGAGTACACTTGTGGCCCTTAAACCACAGTCTTAAGGGCCAAAATCGTACTCTCGCGGAAGGGTACGCACGTTTCTGGGGAAGGGTCGGGGGCGGCGTGCGGGATCAGGGGGCTGCGGGGGCGGGGTGGTGGATCTGGGTGCGTTCGCCCGAGCGGTCGATCTCGTGCCGGCTCATCAGCTCGCCGCAGATCGGGCAGGTCGCCTCGGCGCGCTCCGCCTGCCTCTGCTCGGTCGTCTCCGTCGTATACGGGCCGAGCGGCGGCGGCCCGATCCAGGGCAGCAGCGTGCGATTCAGCCAGGACACGGCGCCCGCGAGGCCGTGTTCGCCCGACGGCCTGTCGTCAGAATCGCCCGGTTCGCCGGTTCCTCGTCTCGATGCGCGTGTCATAATGGTTAGTGTACTAATCAATTACGATTAGTGCACTAATCAATTCCGTCGAGACGGTCGCGACGGGGAACAGCAGAGGCGCGGGACCAACCGATGACAGACGATTCCCCGGGCACGACCGGTTCCTCGACAGTGCCCGCGTCCGCGCCCGACCTGCTCCGCCTCGAGGACCAGGTCTGCTTCGCCCTCGCGATCGCGTCCCGCAGTGTGATCTCGGTGTACCGGCCGATCCTCGAGCCGTACGGCCTCACCCATCCGCAGTACCTCGTGCTGCTCGCCCTCTGGGAACGCAGCCCGCGTTCGGTCTCTGACCTCAGCGCCGAGCTGCGCCTCGAACCCGCGACCCTCTCCCCGCTGCTGAAGCGCCTCGAGACCGCCGGCCTCGTCGGCCGCAGTCGCAATGCGCACGACGTACGTGTGCTCGACATCACGCTGACGGATGCCGGGCGCGCACTCCGCGAGGACGCCCTCACGATCCCGCCGCGCATCATCGACAAGCTCGGCATGAGCCTGGATGAGCTCACCGCGCTGCGAACCTCGCTCTGGCGGGTGATCGACGCGGCACAGTCCCCCTAACCCGCGAAAGCGGGTGAATCGTCGCTTTCGCTGCGGCATACCGACGATTCACCCGCTTTCGCGGAAGGTGGGGATGCGCGGGGTGCGGGAAGCGGGGGTAACCCAACTCGCGGGCGGCTCGGCTTATTCCCGGAAGTTTGACAGTCGTGTCCAACGGAGTAGTGTCATCCCTCGTGACACCAGACGGCTCCCAAGCGCCAGAAACTCGCTCCGCGAAGCGGTGGATCATCGGCGAACCACTCTCGACCGAGCATCTCGAGGGTCAGCTGCTGCCCAAGCACCTCGCCCTGCCGATCTTCGCGAGCGACCCGCTGTCGAGCGTCGCGTACGCCCCGCAGGAACTCCTGATGATCCTGACCCTCGGCGGGCTCGCCTTCCTGAGCTTCGCGCCCTGGGTCGCGGCCTGCGTCGTGCTCCTGCTGGTCGTCGTCGTCGCGTCCTACCGGCAGCTGATCAAGGCGTACCCCTCCGGTGGCGGGGACTACGAGGTCGCCTCCAAGAACCTCGGCGAACGCGCAGGCCTGCTCGTCGCATCCGCCCTGCTCGTCGACTACGTGATGACCGTCGTCGTCTCGGTCGCGAGCGGCGTGGACAACATCATCTCGGCCGTGCCGCAACTCGTGAACTTCCGGGTCGAACTCGCCGTCTTCTTCGTCGTGATGCTCGCCGCCGTCAACCTGCGCGGCGTGCGCGAGTCGAGCAAGGCCTTCGCCTTCCCGACCTACCTGTTCATCGCGAGCGTGATCCTGATGGTCGTCGTCGGCCTCGTGCGGGTCATCTTCGGTGATGCGCCCGTCGCGGAGTCCGCGAGCTACGGCGTGCACGCCGAAAACCTTGCCCAGTCGGCGTTCATCCTGCTGCTGTTGCGCTCCTTCGCGAGCGGATGCTCCGCCCTGACCGGCGTCGAAGCGATCGCCAACGGTGTTCCGGCCTTCAAACACCCGAAGGTCAAGAACGCCCAGCGCACCCTCGTGCTGATGGGCGGCATCGCGATCGTGATGTTCATCGGCCTCACGACCCTCGCGCTGATCGCGAAGGTGCACTACGCGGAGAACCCCTGCGACCTGATCGGCTGGGCCGAGTGCGCCACGTCGCCGCAGCGAAGCCTGATCGCCCAGATCGCCGCGGCGACCTTCGGGAACAACTCGATCATGTTCTTCGTGCTGCAGGCCGCGACCGCCGCCGTGCTGCTGCTCGCCGCGAACACGGCGTTCAACGGCTTCCCGCTGCTCGGCTCGGTGCTCGCGAAGGACTCCTACGCACCGAAGTCGCTCAGCACCCGTGGCGACCGGCTGATCTACTCGAACGGCGTCGTACTCCTCGCCCTCTTCGCCTGCCTGATCCTGGTCGTCTTCCAGGCCAACCTGACGGTGCTGATCCAGCTGTACATCATCGGCGTCTTCGTATCCTTCACCCTCGGCCAGACCGGCATGGTCAAGCACTGGCTCACCCTGCTCAAGACGAACCCGCCGAACCGGGCCTCGATCATCACGAGCCTCTCGATCAACGGCTTCGGCGCCGCCCTGACCGGCGTGGTGCTCATCGTCGTGACGATCACCAAGTTCACCCACGGCGCCTGGCTCGTCTTCGTGATGATGCCGGTTCTGTTCACCCTGATGCTCGGCGTGAACCGCTACTACCGGGACGTCGCCAAGGAGATCGAAGTCGACCCTGACACGACCTTCGGCTCCACCGGTGACCACGCGATCGTGCTCGTCGGCAAGATGCAGAAGCCCGTGCTCAAGGCACTCGACTACGCGATCGCCGCCCGGCATGAGGGCATCGAGGCCGTGCACATCTCGATCGACGAAGAAGAGACCAAACAGTTGCAGCGCGACTGGGTCCGGCAGAACATCCAGGTGCCGCTGCGCATCGTCGAGTCTCCGTACCGGGACATCAGCTGGCCGTTGATCAGCTACATCAAGGAGCGCCGCACCGCGCACGGCTCAGAGGTCGTCACCATCTACACCCCGATCTACATCGTCGGGCACTGGTGGGAGAACCTGCTGCACAACCACAAGGCCCGTCGCCTCCGCCAGAAGCTGATGCTCGTGCACGGTGTCACGATCGCGCTCGTGCCCTGGCTGCTCGACTCCTCCGAACTCATCTACGGCCGCCGGTCCCGCCCGATCCCGGGCCAGGACCGTCGCGGCGAGCCGGTGCGCCCGCGCCCGATCCCCCGGCGCCCGCTCGCCCCGGCGACCTCTGCTCTCGAGATCCAGGCCGCTGCCGCTGCGGCGGCAGCGGCGAAGAACGGCTCGGGTGCGGCATCCGCTGCCGGAGCCTCTGGCAAGGCGGGAGCCGCCGCGGGTCGCCCCGGGCAGCCCGCCCGCCCCGGCGCCCGGCGCCGGAAGCGCAAATAACCCGGTGCGGAACGCACTGGCCGTGTTCGCCGGCGGCATCATCGGCACGGCCCTGCGGCTCGGCATCGACCGTGCGCTGCCGCACAGCGACACCCAGTTCCCGACCAGCACCCTGATCATCAACACCGTCGGGGCGTTCGTACTCGGCTGGCTCGTCGCCGGCCTCTGGACCCGCCCCGCGGTTCCGGCCTGGCTCAAGCTCCTGCTCGGCCCTGGCGTGCTGGGCGCCTTCACGACGTTCTCGGCCGTGATGGTGTCCCTCGTCTCCCTCGGCGCGGCCTCGTCGTGGCCGCTCGCTGGGCTGTACCTGCTGGCGACGTTGCTGCTGGGGTTCCCGGCGGCCGCGCTCGGCGTCTGGCTCGGCGGGCGCATCCGTCACCACCCCGCAGCGGATGCAGGGGCCCGGTCATGAACTCCCTCGTCTTCGCCGCCGTGGTCGCCGGCGGCGGTGCGGCAGCCGTGGTGCGGTACTTCGTATCGCGCGCCCTCCCGGTGGGACCGGGCCGCCTGCCGATCGGCGTGCTGATCGTCAACGTGGCCGGGGCGCTGATCGGCGGCGTGATCCTCGGGCTCGCCGAGCGCGCCGTGCTCAGCAGCGACCTCCGGCTCGTGCTCCTGACCGGGGTCTGCGGCGGCCTGACGACGTTCAGCACCTGGAGCGTCGAGACGATCGACCTCGCACTCAAGGGCCGCTGGCGCTCGGCCGTGCTCAACCTCGTCGGCACCCTGCTTCTCGGCATCGCGGTCTGCGCCGCCGGCTACCTCCTCGCCCGCTGACCCTGCCCCCTCCCGACTCCCGCCCACGTCGCACCCGCCGTCAGGGAGGGTGCTCAGGGGGCGAGCAGGAGGGCGGGTCAGAGCAGGGCGACGACCTGGCGGGCGATCACCCGGCCGGCCCGGTGCGCGCCGACCGTGCTCGCCTGCGGCCCGTACCCGGCGAGGAAGATCCTCGGGTCGGTCCAGCTCGCCCCTGATCCGACGACGAGCCCGCCGCCCTTGGCGCGGAGTTTCAGCGGGGCCAGGTGCCGCACCTCCGGACGGAACCCGGTCGCCCAGATGATCACGTCCGCTTCCGTGAAGCTGCCATCGGCCCAGCGCACCCCGGTCGGCTCGATGCTCGCGAACATCGGCCGGGCGGTGAGCACCCCGCGCTCGATCCCCGCGGCGATGCGGCGACTCACGGGCACGCCGGTCCCGCTCACGATGCTCGGCAGCGCGCGACCGGACCGGGCGGCCTCGTCCTGGGCGGCGACCGCGGCCGACGCCCCCTCGAGGTCGAGCTGATCGGTGTGCACCCAGTCGATCGGGCGCCGTGAGGCCCAGGTCAGTTCGGCGGCGACGTGTTCGAGCTCGAGCAGGAACCCGATGGCGGATGTCCCGCCGCCGACGACGACGACCCTCCGGCCGGCGAAATCCTCGGCCGCCCGGTAGCCCGAGGTGTGCAGCTGCTGTCCGGCGAAACTCGCTGCTCCCGGATAGTGCGGCACGAACGGGGCGCCCCAGGTTCCTGAGGCGTTGACGAGCAGGCGGGCGGTCGTCTCGTGGTCGCCGAACCCAGGCGACGCGCTTCGGATCACGAGGTCGGCACTGCGATTGAACACGGCGGTGACAGTGACGGGTCGAACGACCCTGAGGTCGAAGTGCTCCTCGTACCTGCGGTAGTACTCGGTGACGACGTCCCTGGCGGGGCGGTCACGGTCGGCCGTCGCAAAGCTCAGGCCGAGTTCGCTCATGCCGGGCAGGTCGTTCACCCGGTGCGCCGACCCGAGACGGAGTCCCGCCCAGCGGTGCTGCCACGCGCCGCCCGCGTCCGGGCCGCGGTCGAAGAGCACGAAGTCGCGCCCCGGGATCAGCTCGAATTTGCGCAGGTAGTAGGCGACCGCGAGGCCGGCTTGCCCCGCTCCGACGATGACGACGGGAACGCTCGCGTCACTCGACATCGCGTCCCCCCTCTTCACCAGCGTACGTCCGGCGTAAGATCACTGTGTGCGCCGCGGTTCGCCCTCCGAGCCACAAGCGGGCCTTCAGGCCCACCATGCTAAACTAGCGCCTAGTTTTCACCATTCCGTTCGGCAACTCCCGGGTGACTCATTCCTCACCTGGCCTGGCATCGTTAGGGGGTCTCGCATGGGGCGCGGCCGTCAAAAAGCAAAGCACACCAAGGTCGCCCGTGAGCTGAAGTATTTCAGCCCGGACACCAACTACAACGCGCTCGAACGCGAGCTCACGGGGCATCCCGTGGACGACGAGCGTCTCGACGAGGATCTGGCCAAGTGGCCGGAGTACGAGCCGGGTACCTCCGAGGAACCCGACCGATACGTCGACACCTACGCGACCGAAGACGAGCAGAAGCGCGCCTGACCGCCGTTCCCTGTACCGGGCGCCACTCTCGGCGCCCGTTTTGTCTGTGCAGGCATCCGCACCGCGCTGACCGCGCGGTACCCAGCGAGTTGGCAGCATTCGCTCATAGGCGCTGCGCGAAAGTGACCTTTCCGGTCGAGATTTCCCGGTCTACCGGTCGCTCTCGACCGGAAAGGTAACCCTCGGCACCGGCGGATGCCGCGGCGCGGGCGCGTCAGGCCGCGTAGCCGCCGACCAGGCGCACAGCGCCGCCGTTGACGCCCTTGGCACCCTGCACGAAGCCGGTGAGGTCGTGCGGGGCCGTGGACACGCGTCCGGCGACCCAGGCCGGGATGCCGTCGGCCGCGAGGCTCGCGATGACCGAGGACGCGGCATCCGCTGCGACGACGGCGAACATGCCGACGCCGAGGTTCCAGGTGCCTTCAGAACTCTCCAGGGTGCTGCCCGCGAAGGCGCTCAGCACCCGGAACACGGGGGCGGGCGACCAGGTCGACCTGTCCACTTCGACCCACGCGCCGATCGGGAGGACCCTGGCGAGGTTCGCGGCGATGCCGCCGCCCGTGACGTGGCTGAGCGAGTGCACCGCGCCGGCGAGTTCGGGGTCGGCGAGCACGCTCAGCAGCGGTCCGGTGTAGAGCCGGGTCGGCTCGAGGAGTACTTCGCCGACGACCCCGCCGAGTTCGTCGGACGTGTCGGTGTAGCCGATGCCCCGTTCGGCGAGGATGTGCCGGACGAGCGAGAAGCCGTTGGAGTGCAGGCCGGAGGAGGCGAGCGCGACGACGACGTCACCCGCGCGAACGCGCTCGGCGCCGAGCACCTGGTCGCCCTCGACGACGCCGGTGGCCGCTCCCGCGACGTCGTAGTCGTCGGGGCCGAGGAGCCCCGGGTGCTCCGCCGTCTCTCCGCCGATGAGGGCGGTGCCGGTCTCGGCGCAGGCGCGGGCGATGCCGCCGACGATCTCGGCGATGCGCTCGGGCACGACCCGGCCGCAGGCGATGTAGTCGGTCATGAAGAGCGGGCGGGCGCCGACCACGACGATGTCGTCGACGACCATGCCGACGAGGTCCTGGCCGATGGTGTCGTGCTTGTCGATGGCCTGGGCGATCGCGACCTTGGTGCCGACGCCGTCGGTCGAGGTCGCGAGCAACGGGCGCTTGTACGCGGTGAGGAACGAGGCGTCGTAGAGCCCGGCGAAACCGCCGAAACCGCCGAGCACCTCTGCGCCGTGGGTGCGCGAGACGGCCGCCTTCATCAACGAGACGGCGAGGTCACCCGCCTCGGTGTCGACTCCGGCTGCCGCGTACGATGCGTTGCTCATTCTTGTCTTCCTGGATCGCCGATCATGAACTGTCCCTGGGTGCCGCGCACGGGGGTTCGCGTGCTCGCCCGCATCGAAGCCGGGTCGAGGAGCGGTTCGTATTCCGCGTCGGGGCCCGGGTCGCATCCGTCTGATGTGCGGGAGGCTTCTGCTGCGGCGACGGATGCGTCGCTCGCGACAACCGGCGACCCTGCGGACGCCGTCGACCGCGTCGAATCGGTCGACCCGACCGGGGCGGTGCGCTCGAGCAGGTTCTTGCCGAGGTGCAGGGCGTCGGGCAGCGGGATCGGGTAGACGCCCGTGAAGCACGCGGTGCAGAGCCGCTCGCGCGGCTGCTCGGTCGCGGCGATCATGCCCTCAGGCGAGAGGTAGCCGAGGGAGTCGGCGCCGATGGCCTGGCGCACCTCGTCGACACCGAGGCCGGTCGCGATGAGTTCGGCCCGGGAGGCGAAGTCGATGCCGTAGAAGCACGGCCAGGTGATCGGCGGGCTCGAGATGCGCACGTGCACCTCGGCGGCGCCGGCCTCGCGGAGCATGCTGACCAGGGCGCGCTGGGTGTTGCCGCGCACGATCGAGTCGTCGACGACGATGAGGCGCTTGCCCTTGATCACGGCCTTGAGCGGGTTGAGCTTGAGCTTGATGCCACGCTGGCGGATCGTTTCTGACGGCTGGATGAACGTACGGCCGACGTAGGAGTTCTTGACGAGGCCCTGGCCGAACGGGATCCCGGATGCCTGGGCGTAGCCGATCGCGGCCGGGGTGCCGGACTCGGGGGTCGGGATCACGAGGTCGGCCTCGACGGGGTACTCGGCGGCGAGGCGGCGGCCCATCTCGACCCTGGCCTCGTGCACGCCGCGGCCGGCGATCGTGGTGTCCGGCCTGGCGAGGTAGACGTACTCGAAGACGCAGCCGGCGGGCTTGGACTCGGCGAACCGCTGCGAGCGGAGGCCGTTCTCGTCGATCGTGATGAGCTCGCCGGGTTCGACCTCGCGGACGAAGCTCGCCCCGACGATGTCGAGGGCAGCGGTCTCCGAGGCGACGACCCAGCCGCGCTCGAGCCGGCCGAGGACGAGCGGGCGCACGCCCTGGGGGTCGCGGGCGGCGTAGAGGGTGGTTTCGTCCATGAAGACGAGGCAGTAGGCGCCTCGCAGGCGCGGGAGCACCTCGAGCGCGGTGGCCTCGAGGGTGTGGTCGAGGTCCCCGGTGAAGAGGGCGGTGATGACGGCGGTGTCCGTGGTGTTGCCGCGGGCGAGTTCGCCCTCGACCTTCGGGTAGCGCTCGTGCACGAGCTGGAGCAGCTCGGCCGTGTTGGTCAGGTTGCCGTTGTGGCCGAGGGCGACGGTTCCGCTCGAGGTGCGGCCGAGGGTCGGCTGGGCGTTCTGCCAGCTCGAGGATCCCGTTGTCGAATAGCGGGTGTGCCCGACCGCGATGTGACCGATGAGGGTGCTCAGCGCCGCCTCGTTGAAGACCTGGGCGACGAGGCCCATGTCCTTGTAGATCAGGATCTTGCTGCCGTCGCTCGTCGCGATTCCGGCCGATTCCTGGCCGCGGTGCTGCAGGGCGTACAGCCCGAAGTAGCTGAGCTTGGCCACCTCTTCACCGGGAGCCCACACGCCGAAGACGCCACAGGCATCCTGTGGCCCCTTCTCGCCCTGCAAGAGATCGTGACCGAGAAGTCCGTCGCCACCAGCCAAATCGATGCCTCTTAACTATCTTTACAGCGTATTAGCGCTGGATGTTGGGGGGTCGTCTGCCTCGGAGGGAGCGTTCGTCTCGCTCACGCCGTAGACGCCCAGTCTATCGACGACGATCGTCTGGACCGAGCGAACGGTGAATCGGTCGATCACGATCGCCACGAGCGCACCGAGCGCGAGGCCTACGACGACCCCGACGAGGAGGAGGAATCCGAAGACCTGGAGGAGTCCGAATTCGGCCGTCTGGGGGAAGCCGACGGTGAGGATCAGCGCGGTGACCGCCCCGAGGACGGCGCCGACGATCATGAAGTTGAGGTAGCGCGGGGAGCGACGTACGGTCGCCGCGGCCTGGCCGACGAGGATCTCGGGGACGGCCGCGCCCGGGGCGGGCTGCACGGGGGCGATGTCTTTCCCTGGCTGCTCGGTTGCGCTCATGGGGACATTCTCGCACGCGCGCCCCGGGAGTGCGCCGGGAGCCGGCACGGGGCGGGACGTGGCGCGGGTGCGACACTGGACGGGTGAACAGGATTGCGGTGCTCGGAAGCGCGAACATGGACCTCGTCGTGCGCCAGCCGCGACTTCCCCGGCCGGGCGAGACGATCTTCGGCCACGACTTCGCCCTTGTGCCCGGGGGTAAGGGACTCAACCAGGCGGTCGCTGCCGCCCGGCAGGGTGGCGCTGTCGACTTCCTCGGCGCGGTCGGACGCGATGCCTACGGGACGGAACTCCGGGCGCTGCTCGTGGCCGAAGGCATCCGCGTGGACGGTCTCGACACAGTCGACGGGCCGACAGGCACCGCGCACATCACGGTGCTCGATTCCGGCGAGAACTCGATCGTCGTCGTCTCCGGCGCGAACGCCGCCGTGACGGTACTCGACCCGGGGCAGCGCGCGGTGATCGCGGCGGCGGACTTCCTCGTGCTGCAGTGCGAGCTTCCGGTGTCAGCGCTCGTTGAGGGGCTCGCGGTCGCTCGGGCGTCGGGCACGTTCACGGTTTTCACGCCCGCTCCGGTCGTGCCGCTGCCTGCGGCGTTCCTCGCGGGCGTCGACCTGGTCGTGGCCAACCGTCTCGAGGCCGAGGAGCTCACGGGTGAAGCGGATGCCGCGCGCGCGGCAGAATCCCTGAGCGCGCGCCGCGGCTGGGCGATCGTCACCCTCGGCGACGAGGGGTGCGTTGTCGCCCGCGGCGGCGTCGCACTCGGGCTCGCGCCGGCCCGGCCGGTGCGCCCCGTGGACACCACCGGGGCCGGGGACACCTTCGTCGGCGCGCTCGTCGCCCGGCTCGCCGAGGGTTCCAGGGGTGCTGTGGCTGCTGCAGGTGCTGAAGTGGCTCCGGATGCCGCGGTCACGGGCGCCGCGGAATCCGGTACCGGGGGTGCTCGCGTCGGGGTTTCGGAGGAGGCGATGATCGACGCCATCCGCTGGGCGACGGTCGCGGCATCCGTTTCGGTCACCCGGGCCGGCGCGACGGCATCGATGCCGACCCGGGCCGAGGTGGCCGCGATCCTCGCCTGACCCCCTCGCGAGAAACGCGGGAGGCGCGGTTACGGGGTGAGGCGCAGCGGCAGGTGCGCGGCGAGGTCGGCGCGCTGTCCGCTCGCGTGGATGCGCCCACTCGCGAGACCGTCGGACCAGGCGAGCTCGCCGGTCGCGAGGGCGAGCCAGGTCGCGGCATCTGTTTCGACGACGTTGGGCGGGGTGCCCCGGGTGTGCCGGGGGCCCGCGATGCACTGCACGGCGCCGAACGGCGGAACGCGCACCTCGAGGGTGTTGCCGTTGGCCTCTTCGGAGAGCAACTGCAGGGTGTAGCGCACGGCGAGCGCACGGATGTCCCTGCTCGCGCCCGCCGGGTCCGCCGCGTAGCCGCGCACCGCGGCGCGGCCCACCCCGTCGTCGATCCTCGCCTTGGCCATCCCCCCATTCTGCCGGTTTCCCGGCCAGGGACGCCCCGCGCCTAGTGGCCTAACTCCAGTGACCGGCATCCGGTAGCCTGAACCGGTGAGAATTCTGGTCCTCGGTTCCGGTGCCCGCGAGCACGCCATCATCACCGCGCTGCTCCGCGAGGAGCCCCGCCACGAGGTCGTCGCCGCGCCCGGCAACGCCGGCATCGCCGCCGCGGTGCCCGTCGTCGCCCTCGACCCGAACGTGCCCGGCGCCGTCACGGAGTACGCGATCGAGCACGGCGTCGACCTCGTCGTCATCGGCCCGGAGGCTCCCCTCGTCGCCGGCGTCGCCGATGCGCTGCGTGCGCAGGGCATCCCGGTGTTCGGCCCCGGCCGCGCCGCCGCGGCCCTCGAAGGCAGCAAGTCCTTCGCCAAGCGCATCATGGACGAGGCCGGCGTCCCGACCGGCCGCGCCGAGCGCGCCGGCACCCTCGCCGAGGCGACCAGCGCCCTGGACGCCTTCGGGGCGCCCTACGTCGTCAAGGCCGACGGCCTCGCCGCCGGCAAGGGCGTGCTCGTCACCGAGGACCGCCTCGCCGCCCTCGCCCACGCAGAGTACTGGCTGCAGCACGGCGGCGTGCTCATCGAGGAGTTCCTCGCCGGCCAGGAGGTCTCCCTGTTCTTCCTGAGCGACGGCCACACCGTGCTGCCGCTCTCCCCCGCGCAGGACTACAAGCGCCTCGCCGACGGCGACCTCGGCCCGAACACCGGCGGCATGGGCGCATACTCGCCGCTGCCCTGGCTCGACGCCGGCTTCGGAAGCGAACAGGCCTTCGTCGACGAGGTCCTCGACACGATCGCCCTGCCGACCGTCCGCAGGCTCGCCGCCGAGGACACCCCCTTCATCGGGCTGCTCTACTGCGGGCTGATTCTGACGGATGCCGGCATCCGGGTCATCGAGTTCAACGCGCGTTTCGGTGACCCCGAGACCCAGGTCGTGCTGCCCCGGCTGTTGACCCCGCTCTCGGGGCTGCTGCTCGCGGCGTCCACCGGCGGGCTCGGCGGGATGGCGCGGCCGGTGTTCTCGGCAGAGTCCTGCGTGACCGTCGTGCTGGCGAGCGAGAACTACCCGGAGACCCCGGTCACGGGGCGGGCGATCACAGGGCTCGATGCCGCATCCGCCGTCGACGGCGTCACGGTCGCGCACGCCGCGACGGCCCTCGTCGACGGAAGACTCGTCTCCACCGGCGGCCGGGTGCTGAGCGTTGTCGCGCTCGGCGACGGGTTCGCCGAGGCCCGCACCCGCGTGTATGCCGCCCTCGCCGAGATCGCCCTCGAGGGTGCGCAGTTCCGCACGGACATCGCCGCCCGCGTCGTCGCCTGACCTGTAGCTCCGCGAAACGGCCTCCCCGCAGGCACGGCCGGAGGGGCGGGTTTGGCGCGCGGGCGGGCCGGTGCGGGAGAATGGGGCCGTGACCGCACTCGACCAGCCGACCGCATCCACCCCTCTCGACCTCCCGGGCTGGCGCCACGCCTATTCCGGCAAGGTCCGCGACCTGTACGTCCCGGCCGATCCGGCAGCGGATGCCGCAGCCCCCGACCTGAACGCCGCCTCCCGCGTGCTCGTGGTCGCGAGCGATCGCGTCAGCGCCTTCGACCACGTGCTCGAGCCCGGTATCCCGGGCAAGGGCGTGCTGCTCACGACGCTCAGCCTCTGGTGGTTCGGGCAGCTCGCCGGGATTCCCAACCACCTGCTGGCGAATACTGCCACCGCTGGTACAGACGACGCCGCGGGCATCCCGGCCGCCGCCGCGGGCCGCGCCATGCTCTGCAGGACCCTCGACATGTTCCCGATCGAGTGCGTCGTGCGCGGCTACCTCACCGGCTCGGGCTGGAAGGAATACCAGGCCAGCCAGACGGTCTGCGGCCTGCCGCTCCCGGCGGGGCTGCAGAACGGCGACCGCCTGCCCGAACCGATCTACACGCCCGCGTGGAAGGCCCCGATGGGCGAGCATGACGAGAACATCTCCTTCGAGCGCACCGTCGAGCTCGTCGGCGCCGACGTCGCCGCCGAGCTGCGCCGCCTCTCCCTCGAGATCTTCCGCCGGGCATCCGTCATCGCCGAACAGAACGGGGTGATCCTCGCAGACACCAAGTTCGAGTTCGGCGCCGACCGGGCGACCGGAGAGATCACCCTCGCCGACGAGGTGCTGACGAGCGACTCGAGCCGCTACTGGGACGCCGTACTCTGGCAGACCGGCACGACCCCCGAACAGCGGATGTCCAGCTTCGACAAGCAGATCGTCCGCGACTGGCTGAGCGCGCACTGGGACCAGACCGGCACACCCCCGGCGCTCCCGGAGGACATCATCGAGCGCACCGCCGCCCGCTACCGCGAACTGCTCACCCGGCTCGCCGGGGACACCCCTGTCGCCTGACCGACGCGCGCGGTCACAGGACTCGGCGCCCGGCGCCGCCGAATGTTACGCTCCCGACATGCGAATCAAGATGTGCAGCGTCCACGTGAAAGACCCCGCCACCGCGTTCGATTTCTACACGTCCGTCCTCGGATTCGAGAAGCTTCTGGCCATGCCGGAGCACCAGCTGTACATCGTCAAGTCCACGGAGGACCCGGACGGCGTCGGCCTCCTGCTCGAGCCGAGCGACAACAAGGTCGCCGCGAAGTACGCCCAGGGCATCCGTGCCCTCGGCCTGCCCGCGATCGTCTTCGGCAGCCCCGACGTCCGCGCCGAATACGAGCGCCTCGGCCGTCTCGGCGTGCAGTTCACGAGCGAACCGTACACGGATGCCTTCGGCACCTCCGTCCTCTTCGACGACACCTGCGGCAACCTGATCCAGCTGCACCAGGACTGACTTCCCCCGCCCGTCGTGGGCGGAATACCGGGGCGGGGGCATCCGTTGACGCAGGTGTGACCAGATCTGCATCAGAACTCCTGCCCGCGGCGACCGGAATGGGCGCCGTCACCCTGCGCGTCGGCAACCTCGACCGCATGATCGCGTACTACCGCGACGCCGTCACGCTGAGCCCGCTCAGCCAGGACGGCCCCATCGCCGTGATGGGGCGCGGCACGACCCCGATCGTGATCCTCCAGCACGCGCCGGAACTCGCAGCCCCCGAGCCCCGCTCGAGCGGCCTGTTCCACACCGCGATCCTGTTCGAGACCCAGGCGCAGCTCGCCGCGGCGGTCTACTCGGTCGCAACGAAGCATCCGGGCACCTTCACCGGCAGCGCCGATCACCTCGTCAGCCAGGCGTTCTACTTCACCGACCCCGAGGGCAACGGTATCGAGCTCTACTGGGACCGCGACCGCACCGAGTGGAGCTGGGCCCACGGCCAGGTCGAGATGGCCACCCTCGCCCTCGACCCCAACGTCTTCATCGGCGAGCACCTCACCGAGGAGGGCGTGTCCGATCCCGGTGCAGGCAACGCCATCGTGGGTCACGTGCACCTCTCCGTCGGCGACGTGCCCACCGCCCGCGCCTTCTACGTCGACCGGCTCGGCTTCGAGGCGACCGCGAACTTCGGCCCGTCCGCGCTCTTCGTCTCGGCCGGCGGGTACCACCACCACATGGCGATGAACACCTGGAACAGCGCCGGCTCGGGCAGGCGCCGCCTCGCCCTCGGCCTCGGCGAGGTCGACATCGTGCTGCCCGGTGCCGACGGCCTCGGTGCGCTCACCGAGCGGATGTCCCACTTCGGCATCGCGACCCGGCACGACGGGCAGACCCTCGGCTTCGACGACCCCTGGGGCAACCAGATCGTGGTGCGCACGGCGCTCCCCGCCTGACGAAGGCGGGCGCGCGGCCTACTGCTGGGGCTCGACCGGCGGATGCGCGCGGTCGCGACCCCAGAACTCGTCGAGCAGGTCGGCGGTCGCCTCCGGATTCTCGAGCTGCGGCGAGTGCGCGGCCTCCGGGATGATCGCATACCGGGCATCGAGCAGGCCGGCCATGCTCGCCTGCCAGTCCTGCGGCCAGGCCGGGTCGTCGACTCCGTGCGCGACGAGGGTGTCGAGACCGGTCGCGAGCAGCTCGCCGGTGGTGTCGTTCTCGTCGCTGAGGATCGCTGCCGCACCGAGCAGCTGGTCGTCGCTCGTTGCCCCCATCCGCAGACGGCGGAACGCTTCGTCGGCGGTCAGGGCTGCGTCCGGAAGACCGACGGTGTGCGGGTTGTCCTCGTTCCACCACGCCGCCGAACCGCGCTCGCGGACGATCGCCGCCTCGCGCTCCATCCGCCCCGCCCAGCCGTGCGGACCGGAGCAGAGCAGGGTGACGTCGAGGAAAGCCCCCGGCGCCAGGATCGCCGCGGCCCGGGTGACGACCCCGCCGAAACTGTGGCCGAGCAGGTGCACGGGTTCGCCGCCGCCGACGAGTGCGGCCACGGCGACGACGTCCCTGGCGAAAGCTTCGAGCGTGTAGTTCTCGGCGCCGGCGGGGGCCGCGGAGTCCGCCTGCCCGCGCTGGCTGTACGACCAGGCGTCCCAGCCGCGCTCGGCGAGCAGCGGCAGGAAGCCGCCGAAGTCCTCCTTCGAACCGGTGAAACCCGGCACGAGCAGCACGACACCGCGAGCGGATGCCTCCGGCCGCGCATGCAGGGCCGTCACGCGCCCGACGGGAAGGTCGATGCCGACGTTGGCGACCGCATCCGCCAGCGGGACCGGCAGGGTGCCGAACCGCGGGACCCCTGGCCACCCGTCGAACGACCCGGCGGACGACCCGGCGGACGGGCTCGTACGGGCCTCGGCCGAATGCCGCCCGGTCACGGACGGGCCGGCGGACGGGCCGGCAGTCGGGTCGATCGTGCTCATGGTGCGCTCCATTCCGGCCTGACGGCCGGGCTGCCGCCGTGCTGCCGCGGATTCCCAGCCTAGGCGACGCTGGTCAGGACGGGAGGGTGCCCTCCGAGCTTTCGCGGAGCAGGACCTTCACGGGCAGGCGCGCCGTGATCGGCGGCTGGTCGGGGTGCTCGATCCGGCTGAGCATCGCCCGGATCGCCGTCCGCCCGAGCTCGACCATCGGCTGGTACACCGTCGTGAGCCGCGGGGTCGACAGGCGGCCGGTCTCGATGCCGTCGAAGCCGGTCACGATCACGTCCTCCGGCACCCGCACGCCCGCCGGCACGAGCACGTCGAGCATGCCGAGCGCGGTCCGGTCGTTCGCGCAGACGAGGGCCCGCGGCATCCGCCCGGTGGTGAGCAGCGTTTCGGCGAGCCGGCGGGCACGGATGCGGGAGAAGTCGCCCTGCAGGATCGTCGCGGCGGCGGGGTCGAGGCCCGCCCCCTCGAGAGCTTCGACGAAGCCCTGGTACCGCTCGGAGCTGTCGGGTGAGTCGGCGGGGCCGGCGACGAAGGCGAGGTCGGTGGTGTCGCCGCTCTCCAGGAGGTGCGCGGTGAGCGCCCGCATGCCTTCCCGGTTGCTGACGCTGACGTGGTCGAAGTCCATCTCGGCGCATCGGCGCGGGCCGCCGATCAGTACGACGGGGATCCGCCGCGAGACGTGCTTGAGGAGTTCGTCAGGGACGCTGCCGGCGAGCACGGCCACCGCGTCGACCCGCCCGGCGATGTCCCGCAACATGTCGGCGGGATTGGCATCCCTGCCGACGCCGACCATGAGGGCGAAACCGTGGCGCCAGGCCTCGCGCTCGCTGCCGCGCAGCACCCCGTCGAAGGAGAGGTTCGGCGGGGCGACCTCGCTGCCGCCGGCCCTGTCGACGACCATCGTGACCGACAGGTCCTGCACGAACGGGGCTTCTCCCCGGTCGTCCTCGTCGTCGATGCCGGGGAAGAACAGGCCGAGGACGCCGGTGCGCTGGGCCGCGAGGCACCGTGCACTGGCGCTCGGCACGTAGCCGAGGGCCTGCACGGAGTCGAGGACCCGCTCCCGGGTCGACTCGCGCACGTCATGCGGACGGCGCAGCACCCGGGACACCGTCGCGATCGACACCGCCGCGTGGGCGGCTACGTCGTAGACGGTCGCAATCTTCACTCAGCGTCCGGAACCGGCACCGGATGCCGCGCGCTTGGCGCGCCGGGTGAGCCCGTGCACCGCGGCCTGGAACTCGCGGGCGGCGAGCGGCCGGCCGGGCAGCCGGGGCCGGTCCGTGGCCGGCAGCCGCAGGCCGTCGAGCACGATCGCAAGCTGCCTGCGCCACTGGCCGGTGTGGCCGCCGCCGTGCGTGCCGAGGGAACCGACCATGGTGACCAGAACCGCGAGATCGACCGCGTCGACATCCGCCCGGAGTGCACCGTCCTTCTTGGCGCGGGCGACGAGGCCGGCGATCACGGCCTGGAACTCGGTGCCCTTGCCGCTGCCCGGGTCGATGACCTCCATGCGCTTGAGAATGTGCGGGAGCGCCGGATCGGCGACAAGCCACTCGGCGACACGCTCCATGTAGAGCTCGATGCCGGCCCAGGCCGTCGGAGCAGCGGCGATCTCATCGCGGACGGTCGCGAGTTCGGCAAGCGCGATGTCGTAAAGAGCGCGCACGAGGTCGTCCCTGGTCGGGAAGTTTCGGTAGAGCGTGGCCACGCCGACGTCTGCGCGGCGGGCGATCTCCTCGAGCGAGGCGTCGACCCCGTTCTGCGCGATGAGAGCCCGCGCCTCGACGATCAGGCGCTCTCGGTTCTGCCGGGCGTCGCGCCGACGCGGTTGAGCGCCGTCCTGCGGGGTCGGTTCGGACGAAGTCATGGAGACGATTGTAAGTCCCCCAGCTATGACGAGTCGGAGGGAATCCTCCACGTCGCCTGTGCCTGCGCCCGGAATCCCTCGTCCGGGATAGAATCTCGCCGGAGAACCGGGTCTCACATGCGAACCCGTGAATCTCGCCGGAGAACCGCAGTGGTCCGACCGACGGCCCGCAGCATCCCTGAGAACCGAGGACTCCCGATGACGCCTCCCCCCGATCCGAGCCGCACCGCCGGCGAGGGCACGGATGCCCACCTCGTCTTCGCCCGCCGGATGGACCGGATCGACGGGCTGGCCCACTACCGTCGGCAGTTCGTGGGCACCGAAGCCGGCACAGCGGCGGGTGCCGCGGCCGATCCGTTCGTCTACCTCGACGGCAATTCGCTCGGCCGGCCGACCCTCGCGAGTGTCGGGCGGATCACCGAGTTCCTGACCCACAACTGGGGAACCCGGCTGATCCGCGGCTGGGACGAGGAGTGGATGGAGCTTCCGTTCCGGATCGGCGACGAACTCGGGCGGGTCGCGCTCGGCGCGGCGCCTGGCCAGGTCTTCATCGGCGACTCGACGACCGTACTACTCTATAAGCTCGCCCGGGCCGCGGTGGACTACCGCAGGGTCGGCTCCGAACCGGCGCGCACCGAGATCGTGCTCGACACCGACAACTTCCCCACCGACCGGTACCTGATCGAGGGCATCGCCGCCGAGCGCGGCCTGACCCTGCACTGGATCCACTCGGATCCCGCAGGCGGGGTCTCACTCGACCAGGTGCGCGCGGCGATCGGCCAGCAGACGGCGCTCGTGCTGCTCAGCCACGTCGCCTACCGCTCCGGGTTCCTCGCCGACATGCGCCGGATCACCGCGGCGGCGCACTCTGTCGGCGCCCTCGTGCTCTGGGACCTCAGCCACTCTGTCGGCTCCGTTCCCGTCGAGCTGGACCTCTGCGACGTCGACCTCGCCGTCGGCTGCTCGTACAAGTACCTGAACGGCGGGCCGGGGGCGCCTGCCTTCGGCTACGTGCGCCGCGACCTCCAGGACGTGCTCACCCAGCCGATCCAGGGCTGGATGGGCACGAAGGACGTGTTCACGATGGGGCCGGGGTATCACCCGGCCGACGGCATCCGCCGGTTTCAGAGCGGGACGCCGCCGGTCGTCGGCATGCTCGCGATGCAGGACACGATCGCGATGATCGGCGAAGCGGGCATCGAGGAGGTGCGGGCCAAGTCGGTCGCGCTCACCGAATTCGCGATCACCCTCGTCGACGAGTGGCTCGTACCGCTCGGCGTGCGGCTCACGTCGCCGCGCGACCACACCCACCGCGGCGGCCACGTCACGGTCAACCACCCGGCGATGCGGCAAGTCACGACGACACTCTGGGAACACGACGTCATCCCCGATTTCCGCGGGCCGGAGGGCTTGCGGATCGGGCTGTCGCCGCTCAGCACGAGCTTCGTCGAGACGCTCGAGGGGGTCGCGGCGATCCGCGACGTGCTGCGCGGGGTCCTGCTCGGGCAGGCGGGCCTCGCGCCGGGGACCGGGATCGCGGCGGGGTTCGGGCAGAGTGGCCCCGGCAACGGGCGGTAACAGCCGACCCGGGCCCGGGCCGTGTGGACTGTAGAATCGAGGCATCCACGCCCCCGACGTCTCGGAGTGAACCATGCCAACCATCGTCGTTGAAGTTATGCCCAAGGCCGAGCTGCTCGACCCGCAGGGAAAAGCCGTCGCCGGCGTCCTCGGCCGCCTCGGCAAGACCCGCTTCACGAGCGTTCGCCTCGGCAAGCGTTTTGAACTCACCGTCGACGGGCCCGTCGACGAGGCCGTGCTCGCCGAAGTGCGCGAACTCGCCGACTCCGTGCTCTCCAACGCCGTGATCGAAGACGTCGTCGGCATCCACGTCGTGGGCGCAGACAGCACAGTCGGGGTCTCCGCCTGATGCGCATCGGCGTCGTCACCTTCCCCGGATCGCTCGACGACCGTGACGCGCAGCGCGCGATCCGGATCGCGGGCGCCGAACCCGTCGCGCTCTGGCACGGCGAGCACGACCTCCGCGGTGTCGACGCGATCGTGCTGCCCGGCGGCTTCAGCTACGGCGACTACCTGCGCGCGGGCGCGATCGCGAGCCTCTCGCCGATCATGGCCGAGGTCATCGACGCCGCGAACAGCGGCATGCCGGTGCTCGGTATCTGCAACGGTTTCCAGATGCTCACCGAGGCGCACCTGCTCGAGGGCGGGCTGATCCGCAACGACCACGGCTCGTTCATCTGCCGCGACCAGCAGCTGCGCGTCGAGAACACCGACACCGTCTGGACCAGCGGCTTCGCGAGCGGCCAGGAGATCACCATCCCCCTGAAGAACGGCGAGGGCGGCTTCATCGCCTCCGCCGAGACCCTCGCAGAGCTCGAAGGCGAAGGCCGCGTCGTGGTGCGCTACGTCGGACTGAACCCGAACGGCTCCCTCAACGACATCGCCGGCATCACCAACGCCCGCGGCAACGTCGTCGGCCTGATGCCGCACCCCGAACACGCGGTCGAGGCCGGCTTCGGTCCCGACACCGCGTCCGCGATGCGCAGCGGCACCGACGGGCTCACGTTCTTCACCTCGGCGATCGAGCGGATGCTCGCGAGCGCGTAACCCGCACCCCGCAACGCCCGGTCCCGCAACGCCCGGTCCCACAACACCCGGTCCCGCGAAAGCGGGTGAATCGTCGTTTCCAGTGCCGCAGAACGACGATTCACCCGCTTTCGCGAACAGGGGCCTCGGTTTAGACGGCGGCGGATGCTTCCCACAGGTTGATGCCGGCGTCGACGGCGTGAGCGTCGATCGCGTCGAGCTCCGCGGCGGTGAACTCCAGGTTCTCCACGGCGGCGACGTTGGCCTCGAGCTGCGCGACCGAGGACGCCCCGATCAGCGCCGACGTCACCTCCGGGCGCCGCAGCACCCAGGCGAGGGCGAGCTGGGCGAGCGACTGCCCGCGCTCCCCGGCGATATCGGTGAGGGCACGGATGTGGACGAGCGTCTCGTCGCTGACCATGTCGCGTTTCATCGACCCGGCCCGCGCCGCCCGCGAGTCCGCGGGCACCCCGTGCAGGTACCGGTCGGTGAGCAGTCCCTGGGCGAGCGGAGAGAACGCGATGCAGCCGACGCCGAGGTCTTCGAGGGTGATCAGCAGGTCGTCCTCGACCCAGCGGTTGAACATCGAGTACGAGGGCTGGTGGATGAGCAGCGGCGTGCCGAGGTCGGCGAGGATCGCCGCGGCCTGCCGGGTGCGCTCTGGCGAGTACGAGGAGATCCCGGCGTAGAGGGCACGGCCGCTCGTGACGGCGGTGTGCAGCGCGCCCATGGTCTCCTCGAGCGGGGTGTCCGGGTCGGCGCGGTGCGAGTAGAACACGTCGACGTAATCGAGGCCCATCCGGCCGAGCGACTGGTCGAGGCTCGCGAGCAGCGACTTGCGGGATCCCCATTCGCCGTACGGGCCCGCCCACATGTCGTAGCCGGCCTTGGTCGAGATGACGAGTTCGTCGCGGTGCGGCCGGAAGTCCTGCTTCAGGTGAATCCCGAAGTTGCTCTCGGCGCTGCCGTACGGCGGGCCGTAGTTGTTGGCGAGGTCGAAGTGCGTCACGCCGAGGTCGAAGGCGCGGCGCAGGATCGCTCGCTGCGTCTCGAGCGGGGTGACCCCGCCGAAGTTCTGCCACAGCCCGAGCGAAACGGCCGGGAGCTTGAGGCCGCTCTTCCCGGTGCGGCGGTAGGGCATGGACTCGTATCTGGTGTCAGCCGGAAGGTAGGTCATCCCTTCATCGTGCCACGGTGCATCCGCTCGCGCAGGGGGTGCCCGCCGCGGAGGTCAGGACCCACCCTGTGCGTTGCCTCTTACAACGGATGCCGACGGTCCAGCAGCCGGAGCTGGGCCGCGGATCCGGTGAGCTCGCGTGCCACGAGGGCAGCAGCGCCGGCCTCCGGGTGACGCCCCAGTCTGCGGAGCAGCTCGGCCCGGGTCGCGTGGAACCAGAAGTAGTCGTCGAGGCCGCCGATCCGGTCGACCACGGCGAGCGCCGCGGCCGGGTCGCCGCTCTCGGCGAGGGCGGCCGCCCGGTTCAGCCGCACGACCGGGCTCGGGTCGAGGGCGAGCAGCACGTCGTACCAGGCGATGATGGCGTCCCAGTCGGTGGTCGCGGCATCCGCGGCCAGGGCGTGGCAGGCGGCGATCGCGGCCGTGACCGCGAACCGCTCCGGGCGGATGCTGCTGCCGCGGATCGCGGACGCGGCGAGCTCGATGCCTTCCGCGACGCGGGAGCGATCCCAGAGACTCCGGTCCTGGTCGGCCAGGAGGACGATGTCGCCGTCGCCGTCGAACCGGGCGCGTAATCGGGAGTGCTGGAGCAGCATCGTCGCGAGGAGTCCCTCGAGCACGGGTTCGCCCGGCATCAGCTCGACGAGCAGCCGCCCCAGCCGGATCGCTTCCTCTGCAACGGATGCGCCGGGCGGCCCGGATGGCGCGGTCGGCGGGGGCAGCGCAGCCGAGCCGGGCGGCGCCTGCGAGCCGGGCGGCACGGAGGACTCAGGCCGCGCCGACACGGGGGCAGGGGCATCCGCCGACCGGGAAGCGTAGCCCTCCGTGAACAGCAGGAACACGGTCGTCGCGACCGCGCCGAGCCGGCCGGGCAGTTCCCCCGCGTCGGGCACGCGGTAGCGGATGCCGGCGTCGGCGATCTTGCGTCGCGCCCGGGTGAGGCGCTTGGCCATCGTCGCCTCTGAAACGAGGAGCGCCCGGGCGACCTCTGCGACGCTCAAACCGCAGAGCACGTGCAGGCTGAGCGCAACCTGGGCCTCCTGCGCGAGCGCCGGATGGCAGCAGGTGAAGATCAGCCGGAGCTGGTCGTCGCGGACGATGCCGGGCGGGGTCTCGTCGGGTGCCCGTTGCACGGCCAGGATGATCGCCTCTCGTTCCTTGTTCGGCCGCGCGCCCTCCCGCCGGAGCAGGTCGATCACCCGCCGCTTGGCCGCAAGGGTGAGCCACGCGCGCGGATTCGGCGGCACGCCGAGTCGACGCCAGGTCTCCAGGGCGCTGATGGCGGCGTCCTGGACGGCGTCCTCGGCGAGGGCCAGATCACCGGTCAGACGGATGACGGTGGCCAGCACCCGGCGCCGCTCCGCGACCAGGAGCGCGGCGAGGGCCCCGGCCGGGTCGGTGCCACCGGCATCCGTCGCCGTCATCACATCAGGGTCGGGACCGTCGGACGCACCTCGACGACGCCGTTCCAGGCGGCGGGGATCGCGGCCGCGTGCCGGATCGCCTCGTCGAGGCTGTCGCACTCGAGCAGGTAGAAGCCGGTCAGGGCCTCTTTGGTCTCGGCGTACGGGCCGTCGCCGATCACGACGTCGCCGCCCTTGCCGCCGGTGACCCGCACGGTCGTCGCGGTCTGGGTCGGGTAGAGCGCGGCACCGCCGCGGATCACCGCCTCGGCATCGCGGCCGAAATCGCGGTACTCCTGCATCTCTGCCGCCTGCTCCGGGGCGGTCCAGTCGACGTCACGGGTGTAGGTCAGGGCAACATAGCTGGGCATGGTGACTCCTTCATCGGGGATTTCATCGAATGACCCATCGGGAACGGTGGGATCTACTCTAGGAACGAACGGGGCGGTCCCGAAAGGACATCGGCGGCCGAATCTCCGACAACTGTTCCCGCTGCGGTGAGAGCGGGATCGGAACGGGGGGTGCAGGGGAGGCAACCGGTAGACTGGGCGCGCCAAGCATCCGCTATCTCTGGGAGAACGCCACGTGACCGCAGTTACCACCACCCCCTCCCGCGGCATCGCCGACACCGTCGCGAACGCGATCGCCACCCCGGACAAGGACCAGCCCTTCGGCGCCCTCGGGCTGACCGAGGGCGAGTACCAGGAGATCCGCACGATCCTCGGCCGCCGCCCCACGAGCGGCGAGCTCGCGATGTACTCGGTGATGTGGAGCGAGCACTGCTCATACAAGAGCTCGAAGAAGTACCTGCGCCAGTTCGGCGACAAGGTCTCCCCCGCCATGAAGAAGAACCTCATGGTCGGCATGGGCGAGAACGCGGGTGTGCTCGACGTCGGCGAGGGCTGGGCCGTCACCTTCAAGATCGAGTCGCACAACCACCCCTCCTACATCGAGCCGTTCCAGGGCGCCGCGACCGGCGTCGGCGGCATCGTGCGCGACATCATCTCGATGGGCGCCCGCCCGGTCGCCGTGATGGACGCCCTCCGCTTCGGCCGCATCGACGACCCGGACACGGCGCGCGTCGTGCACGGCGTCGTGTCCGGCATCTCGTTCTACGGCAACTGCCTCGGCCTGCCGAACATCGGCGGCGAGACCTGGTTCGACTCGGTCTACCAGGGCAACCCGCTCGTCAACGCGCTCTCGGTCGGCGTGCTCCGCCACGAGGACCTGCACCTCGCCAACGCCCGCGGCGTGGGCAACAAGGTCGTGCTCTTCGGGGCCCGCACCGGCGGAGACGGCATCGGCGGGGCATCCATTCTCGCCTCGGACACCTTCAGCGCCGACGGCCCGACCAAGCGCCCCGCGGTGCAGGTCGGCGACCCCTTCGCCGAGAAGGTGCTCATCGAGTGCTGCCTCGAACTGTTCCGCGACAAGCTCGTCGAGGGCATCCAGGACCTCGGCGCGGCCGGCATCAGCTGCGCGACCTCGGAACTCGCCTCGAACGGCGACGGCGGCATGTACATCCAGCTCGAAAAGGTGCTGCTGCGCGACCCGACGCTCACCGCCGAGGAGATCCTGATGAGCGAGAGCCAGGAGCGGATGATGGCCGTCGTCACGCCGGAGAAGCTCGAGGGCTTCCTCGCGATGACCGCCAAATGGGACGTCGAGACGAGCGTGCTCGGCGAGGTCACCGACACCGGCCGGCTCGTCATCGACTGGAACGGCGAAGAGATCGTCAACGTCGACCCGCGCACGGTCGCGATCGACGGCCCGGTCTACGACCGCCCGGTCGCCTACCCGACCTGGATCGACGCGCTGCAGGCCGACTCGGCCTCGGCTCTGCCCCGGTCGACGGATGCCGCGGACCTGCGCGCGCAGTTCCTCTCGCTGCTGGGCTCGCCCAACCTCGCAGACCCCAGCTGGATCACCGACCAGTACGACCGCTACGTGCTCGGTAACACCGCGCTCTCCTTCCCCGACGACGCCGGCATGATCCGCATCGACGAGGAGTCTGGCCTCGGCTTCGTCATCGCGACCGACGCCAACGGCCGCTACTGCCAGCTCGACCCGTACCGCGGCGCCCAGCTCGCCCTCGCCGAGGCGTACCGCAACGTCGCAGCGACCGGAGCGGTGCCGGTCGGCATCAGCGACTGCCTCAACTTCGGCTCCCCGGAGAACCCCGAGGTGATGTGGCAGTTCGAACGCGCCGTCACGGCCCTCGCCGACGGATGCCTCGAGCTCGAGATCCCCGTCACCGGCGGCAACGTGTCGTTCTACAACCAGACCGGCGACCAGCCGATCTACCCGACACCCGTCGTCGCCGTGCTCGGCGTGATCGACGACGTCGCCCGCCGCGTGCCGAGCGGCTGGCAGGACGACGGCCACAACATCTACCTGCTCGGCATCACCCGCGAGGAACTCGACGGCTCGGCCTGGGCCGATGTCGTGCACGGGCACCTCGGCGGCGTGCCGCCGGTCGTCGACCTTCCCGGTGAGGCGCGGCTCTCCGGCCTGCTCAACGCGGCGTCGATCGAGGCGCTCATCGACAGCGCACACGACCTGTCTTCCGGCGGGCTCGCGCAGACTCTCGCCGAGGCCGTGCTCCGGTTCGGGGTCGGAGCCCGTGTGTGGCTCGGCGACATCTGCGAGCGGGACGGGATCGACGCATCCGTCGCCCTGTTCTCGGAGTCGGCCGGCCGCGTCATCGTCTCGGTGCCGCGCGAGGACGACGTGAAGTTCCTCGGCCTCTGCGAGGGCCGCGGGTACCCGGTGCTGCGCATCGGCGTCACCGACAACACCCTCGACGCTCTTGAGGTGCAGGACGTCTTCACGGTCTCCCTCGCCGACCTCCGCTCCCGCCACAGGTCCACCCTCCCCGCCCACTTCGCCTAGCCCGGGCCTCCCGCCCCCGCCGCTCCCCCGGGAACGGGCGTGTGGTGCGCGAGAGTACGAAAATGGCCCCTTCACGACATCCGAAGGGGCCATTTTCGTACTCTCGCGGTCCCTGGCCGCCGGACTGTGGATAGAACGCTCGCTCGTTCGTGGGAATCGGCATCATCGGGGGATGAAACGACGTCGCGAACTTCCCCCCGCGTTGCGTGGCCGACACTTCACCACCCGCAGTGGACGCCACGAGGGCGTATCGCGGAAGCGAATGAGGGGCGCGGACCTTGAGCAGCCGTTTCACGGCATCCGCTCACCACGATTGGGACCAGCAACGATCGCGACGCTCATAGCGGCATACTCCGAGCGGATGTCGACGGCCCAGTTCTTCAGTCACGTGACGGCAGCGCACCTGCACGGTCTTCCCCTCCCCCGGAGGTTCGCGACGTCCGGCGTGATTCATATCTGCGTCGACGACCCGGCGGAACGGCAGAGAGTGAGAGGGACCGTCGCGCACCACGCGCGACCAGGCACCGTACGCCTGGTCGATATCGGCGGTTATCGCGTGGCCGCACCGGTCGATGTCTGGCGCCAGCTCTCTGCCGTGCCCAATCTGGATGAACTCATTGTGATGGGAGACGCCCTGGTCGGAGGGAGGCGACCCCTCGCGACCATGGCCGAGCTGCGTACCGGCGTGGCGCGTCACGCAGGCAAGCGCGGCGCACGGCGGCTCAGAGAAGCGCTCGACTGGGTCCGCCCCGGCGTGCTCTCACCGCGGGAAACCGAGATCCGGCTCCTCCTGGTGCGGGCCGGCCTTCCCGAGCCGGAAGTGAACGCTCCCCTAACGGATAGGTCGGGACGGAAGATTGCGACGGGCGACCTCGTCTACCGGGAGTATCGAGTGCTCGTTGAGTACGACGGCGAGCAGCATCGAACGGACGAAGAGCAGTATCACTGGGACATCGATCGGCTCGATGCGATCATGGAAGCCGACTGGCGGGTGGTTCGCCTGAACAAGACACATCTTCGACTCAAGAGCGCGTCGGCCGTGCGCAAGGTCGACACCGCACTTCGGGACCGCGGCTGGCGCCCCTGACCCATCCGGCCGTCGCATTTGCGCCGACCCAGCCCCCGGCATCCCTCACCCCTCCCGCGAGAGCGGAGAAACGGCCCCTTGGTGCGCCCTATGAGGGCACAATTCGTACTCTCGCGGCTGGGCGCCGCACTGACGGGTTCGCGAGAGCGGAGAAACGGCCCCTTAGCCGACCGCGAAGGGGCACAATTCGTACTCTCGCGGCTGGCTGCAGACCGCACGGGTCGTCAGGCGACAGGGTACAGGCGGGAGGGTCAGAGGGGGAAGGGGAGGGCCAGGAGGGACTCGGTGCGGGACCAGAGGTGCGACGCGACCGACGGGTCGAGGCTCGTGGTCGTGGGGCGCTGACGAGTAGGCAGGCCGCGGGTCAGGAAACGGGGGCCGTAGTACTCGCCGCCGCGGGCATCCGTGTCGAGGGTCGCGCGCACCGTCGGCCAGGCGCCGCGGTCCTTGCCCTGGGCGCCGATCAGGCCCTGCAGGTTGTCGGCGAAACGCTGCGGCCGGCTCGGCTCGTTGACCCCGCGGATGCCCGGCGTCAGCCCCGACACCGAGTAACCGGGGTGCGCAACGAGGCTCTGCACCCCGCCGGGGCCGCCGAGTCCGGCACGCCGGAGCCGCCGGTCGAGCTCGAAGCCGAACACCTGCATCGCGATCTTCGACTGCGCGTACGCGACCCAGCCGCTGTACCCCGTCTCGAGCTGCAGGTTGTCCAGGCGCGAGGCGACGAGCCGCGTCGCGAGCGAGCCGAGCGCGACGACCCGGCTGCCTGGCGTGCGCAACAGGGCAGGCAGGGTGAGCGCGGTGAGGTGAAAGTGCCCGAGGTAGTTCGTCTCGAGCACGATCTCGTTGCCGGCCGCGCTCGACTCGCGGGTCCGGGGCGGGTGCACGATGCCGGCGTTGAGCACGAGTCCGTCGAGGCGGGGCAGCTCGAGCAGCAGCACGGCGGCCGCGCGCACACTGTCGGCGTCGGCGACGTCGAGGTTGATCGTCGAAACGGATGCCCCGGGTACCCGTCCGCGGATGGCCGCGATCGCGGCATCCGCCTTCACGGGATTGCGGCAGGCCAGCACGACGTGCGCACCGGTCGCGGCGAGTTGTTCGCTTGTGAAAAAGCCGAGGCCGGCGTTGGCGCCGGTGACGACGAAGGTCTTGCCGGACTGGTCGGGGAGGTGACGCGGGTCCCAGCTCACGACGCCGGGCCTGCGGGTTCCGCAGTCGCAGGCGCCGGTGCACCGATCGCCGAATCGGGCATGACCCCGATGGCAGCGCCGGGTGCCTGCCCGTCTCCTACGCCCGGCTGGCCGCCCGCGATCGCCACGTGATGGTGGATGACCTCGGCGACGATGAAGTTGAGGAACTTCTCGGCGAAACCGGGGTCGAGCCTGGCCTCCTCGGCGAGCGCGCGCAGCCGCTGGATCTGTTGCAGCTCCCGCGCGGGGTCTGCGGCGGGGAGACCGTGCCTGGCCTTGAGTCGTCCGACCTGCTGGGTGAACTTGAAGCGCTCAGCGAGCATGTGGATAAGGGCGGCATCGATGTTGTCGATGCTCTGGCGGATGCCGTTCAATTCGTCGATCGCATCCCGCCCCGCACCGGCGGGCAATTCCTCGTGTTCGGCCATGACTGAACGATACCGTGCGCACCCCGGCGCGAAAGCGGGTGAATCGTCGTTATGGCTGCCGCAGACCGACGATTCACCCGCTTTCGCGGGCAGTGGTCACGCGGCTAGGCGAGGGCGCGGCGAGGCAGGGGCAAGCGGATGCGCTTCTGCGCGAGCAGGATGCCGAGCAGCACGAGGAGCGCGCCCAACGGCTCGTTCCAGGACAGCGTCTCGCCGAGCAGCAGCACCCCGAGCACGACGCCGACGACGGGCGTCACGTACGTCACCGTCGACGCGTTCGTCGGGCCCCAGGCGCGGAGCACGTTGATGTTCCAGATGTAGGCGAGCCCGGTGCCGAGGGCGCCGAGAGTGAGCAGGCTCAGGACGATCGCCGGGCTGAGCGACACCGGGTGCCAGGCCATCACCGGCGTGAGCAGCAGCATGATCGCCCCGCCGAGCCCGATGTTGAGGAACGCGAACGTCGCCCCCGCGATCGGCCGCCCGCTCAGGAACCGGCGGGTGTACCCGAACGTGAAGCCGTAACACACCGCCGCGCCGAGGCAGGCGAGCTGGCCCCAGAGGTCCCCGGTGAGCGCCGCATAACGCCACGGCCCGATGATCACGAGCACGCCGGCGATGCCGACGACCACCCCGAGCACCTGCCCGCGCCCGAGCCGTTCGACGCGGAAGGCGAGGGTCGCCATCAGGGCCGTCATGATCGGTGTCACGGCGTTGTAGATGCTCGCGAGGCTCGAGGACACGTACTGCTCGGCCCACGCGAAGAGGAGATGCGGCACGACGCATCCGCTCACCGCGATCACGAGGAAGTGCAGCCACACGGCCGCTTCGCGCGGCAACACGGGGCCGTTGTTCACCCGGGGCCGGGTGATGAGCACGATCAGGCCGAGGGTGAGGCCGCCGAGCACGAGGCGCGACCAGGCGACCTGCCCGAAGCTCACTCCGGCGAGGGCGACCTTCATGAACAGGAAGCTCGAGCCCCAGACGACGCCCATGCCGAGGAACTGCAGCGCGACGACGGCGCGACGAGCAGGCTCGGCGGGAGCGGGTACTGCAGAAGTGGGGGCGTCGCGCGGGGCGGTGCTATCGGTCACCTGCCGACTGTAACGTGTGCGGCCGTCGGCGTCGGGCCTCTCTGAGCGCAACGTCTGGAACCCGCCGGTGAATGGCAGCATCCGCTCGTTCGAAGCGACGCGCGACGGCGTGAGACGACAAGAGACGACAAGAGCGGATGCGCCCCGCGCATCCGCTCTTCTCGGTTCAGACCCTTGCGGCCCGGCTCAGCTCAGCTCTCAGTTGATCAGGTCGTGGCGGGACACGATCGCTTCGCGGCCGGGGCCGACGCCGATCGCGGAGATGCGGGCGCCGCTCATCTTCTCGAGCGCGAGCACGTAGTCCTGGGCGTTCCGCGGCAGCTCCTCGAAGGTGCGGACGCCGGTGATGTCCTCGGTCCAGCCGGGGAAGTCCTCGTAGATGGGCTTCGCGTGGTGGAAGTCGGACTGCGAGACGGGCACCTCGTCGTGGCGGACGCCGTCGACGCTGTACGCGACGCAGACCGGGATGGCGGCGAGGCCGGTGAGCACGTCGAGCTTGGTGAGCACGAAGTCGGTGACCCCGTTGATGCGGGCCGTGTAGCGGGCGACGGGTGCGTCGTACCAGCCGCAGCGGCGCGGGCGGCCGGTCGTGGTGCCGAACTCGAAGCCCTTGGCGCGCAGGAACTCGCCGGATTCATCGAAGAGCTCTGTCGGGAACGGGCCGGCGCCGACGCGGGTCGTGTACGCCTTGACGACGGCGAGGACGCGGTCGATCCGGTTCGGGCCGATGCCGGATCCCGTGACCGCACCGCCGGACGTCGCGTTCGAGGACGTGACGAACGGGTACGTGCCGTGGTCGACATCCAGCATCGTGGCCTGGCCGCCCTCGAAGAGCACGGTCTTGCCCGCAGTGAGCGCCTGGTGCAGGAGCAGCGCGGTGTCTGCGACCATCGGGCGGAGGCGCTCGGCGTAGCTGAGCAGGTCGGTCACGATCTCGTCGACCGAGATCGCGCGACGGTTGTAGACCTTGACGAGCAGGTGGTTCTTCTGGGCGAGGGCGCCCTCGACCTTCTGGCGGAGGATGTTCTCGTCGAAGAGGTCCTGCACGCGGATGCCGACCCGGTTGATCTTGTCGGCATAGGTCGGGCCGATGCCCCGACCGGTCGTGCCGATCTGGCGCTTGCCGAGGAAGCGCTCGGTGACCTTGTCGACCGTGCGGTGGTACTGGGTGATGATGTGCGCGTTGGCGCTCACCTTCAGCCGGGACACGTCGACGCCGCGGGAGATCAGCGCGTCGAGCTCCTCGAAGAGCACCTCGATGTCGACGACGACGCCGTTCGCGATGATCGGCGTGACGCCGGGGGTCAGGATGCCGGACGGCAGCAGATGCAGCGCGTACTTCTCGCCGTCGATCACCACGGTGTGCCCGGCGTTGTTGCCGCCGTTGAACTTGACGACGTAGTCGACGCGGCTACCGAGGAGGTCGGTGGCCTTACCCTTGCCCTCGTCGCCCCACTGGGCTCCGACCAAAACGATCGCTGGCATTAGTTCTCTCCTCGGATGAAAAACGCCTCGGTGATCGGGGCCGGGTCATCGGCCCGATAGCCGTCTGGCGTGATGGTTTCCTGGTCGATGCGCGCGATCGCGGTCGGATCGGCGTCGTTCAGGAAGACGGTGAGGCGGTCGAACTCGTCCTGCTCGTTGATCTCGGCGGCGGAGCGGCGCAACGCATACAGGGCGCGCAGCACCCCGCGGTTGGGCTCGTGGGTCCACGGGATCGGGCCGTGTCCGCGCCAGCCGGCCTTGCGGAGGGCGTCGAGGCCGCGGTGGTAGCCGACGCGGGCGAAGGCATAGGCCTCGATGGTGCGGCCTTCGAGGTGGGCGACATCCGCCAGCACCGCCCAGGCCAGGGAGGACGTCGGGTGCGCGGCGACGAGGGACGGCAACGCGTGGCTTTCGGTACTCCGGAGCGCCGCGATCACCTCCGGTTCCGCGGGAAGGAGGGTCTCGGGCTGGTCGATCAAGTTTTCGCCGGTCACACTCGATCCTAACGCGGTGAGCACTCTGAGCCCCACGGAACCTGCCGCCACCCCCGGGCTGATGCCCGGAAATGTCCCGGTTTCGCCATCGCGTCGCCGCGGCCGGGAGTGCGACCCGGAGTGCGACCGGGTGCGGGATCAGGCGAGCAGGCCGCCCGAGAGCGACTCGAGGATGGCCCCGGAGACCTCGTCGCGGTCGCGGTCGGGATCGAACACCAGCCATTCGAGGCCTGCCATGAGCACGGCACCGAAGACGCTCGACGCCATCAACCCGCTCGTTCCCGCTGCCGCCGTGGCCGGACGGGCCTCGGCGATCGCCTCGGCGAAGACGGCGAGGGCCTCGTGCCGCAGGGCGAAGAGGGTCTTCTGCCAGGCCCGGTCGGTGCGGAAGATCTCGGCCGCCATGAGCTTGGCGAGTCCCGCGTTCGACTCGATCAGGTCGAGGAGCACCGCGATCAGCGCGACGAGCGCCTCCCGCCCGTGCAGCCCGTCACGCGCCGCCCGGAGGGAGTCGGAGAGCGAGCCGACCCCCTCCTCCAGCAGCGCCTCGAAGAGCTTGTCCTTCGAGCTGAAGTTGTAGTACAGGCTGCCCTTGGCCACGTGCGCGAGCTCGGCAACGTCGTCCATCGTGGTGCCGGTGATCCCGCGGGTGGCGGCCAGCTCCAGCGCGGCGTCCAGGATCGCCCGTTTTGTTCCCGTCGCACGTGGCATAGTCGGTCCCTTCGTCGCACTCGGTTCGGGTCGCAACCCTAGATGGTCAGTTCCGGGTGCAGCCGGGTGATCGTCCACATCCGCTGCCGAGACGCGCTCCAGGCGCTGATCGCGATCGAGCCGACCAGGATGCCTACGAGAACGAGCACGGAAAGCCACAGTCTAGAGTCGATCCCGCCCGTGATGAGCTGCCGCAGCCCGGTGACGACGTAGGAAGCGGGCATCCACGGGTGCAGGATCTGGAAGAACTCCGGCGTGGTCTCGACGGGATAGGTCCCGCCGGAGGAGCTGAGCTGCAGCATGAGCAGCACCAGGCTGATCACGCGGCCTGCCGCCGTGCCGAACAGGATGATGAACATCTGCTGCAGCGCCAGGAACGCGAGCGTTGTGAGGTAGATGAACGCGGACATGCCCAGCCAGTGCGCCGGGGTCAGCCCGATGCCGTAGACGAGCACCAGGACCATGATGATGACCTGGCTCAACCCGATCGCCATGGCCGGCAGGAAACCGGTCATCGTGGCACGCAGGCCCGAGGCGGCGCTGGCGAGCGCGCGGGTCGGCAGGGCACGCAGGATGAGCCAGGTGATGAGTGCACCGACGAAGGTGGCCAGGGCGAGGAAGAAGGGCGCGAAGCCCTCGCCGAAGCTGTCCGAGGCGTTCTCCCACCGTTGATTGAGGTCGACGGGGTTCGCGATCACCGCGGCCTTCTCGGAGATCTGCGCGTCGGTGAGGCTGGGTGCGTCCGCGGCTCCGGTCGCGAGGGCATCGGCCAGGGTGTGGCTGCCGTCGGCGAGTTGCACGGTGCCGGACTGCAGGGCGGTGCCGCCCGCGACGAGCTGGCTGCTGCCGTCGACGAGGGTGCCGGTTCCGGCGGCGAGGCTGTCCGCACCGGTGGCGAGCGTGGCCGACCCGGTCGCGGCGGTGGCCGCGCCGGTGGCCAGCTGGCCTGCTCCGGAGGCGAGGGCCGCCGATCCGGAGGCCACCTGCGCCGATCCGGCTGCCACCTGGGCGGCCCCGGGGGCGCCTGCGGTCAGCGCGTCGGAGAGCGTCCCCATGCCGGTGGCGAAGTTTCCGCTCAGCGTCGCGTATCCCGAAACCTGGGTGGCAGCGCCCTGCGTCTTCGTGTTGAGGGTGTCGGCTCCGGTCGCGAGCTTCGTCACGGTCGGCAGGAACGCGGATGCCGGCGTGCCGGCCGGGGCAGCGGCCATGGCCGCCTCCAGTTTCGCGAGGCCGTCGTCGAGGTCCTTCGTCCCGGTTGCGAGCTGTCCGGTTCCCGTCGCGATCGAGGTCGCCCCCTCGGCGAGCTGGTCTGAGAAGTCCGAGAGGGTGGCTGCCCCCGTGGCCGCCGAGGCGAGTCCATCGGACACCTTCTGGGTTCCCGCGGCGACAGTCGACGCGCCGTCGGAGAGCTTCAGCGAGGAAGAGGAGAGCGTTGCCGCTCCCGAGGAGAGCGTGCTGATCCCCGCGGCCAGCGTCGACGATCCGTCGGCCACCTGTGCCGCGCCGTCGTCAAGGGTGGACGCGCCGGCGGAGAGGTCGTTCAGCCCGGCGACGAGAGTGCCTGTGCCGGATTCGGCCGTGCTGAGGCCGTCTGCGAGCGTTCCGGCACCGGCCGCGGCGGTGCGGATGCCGTCACCGGCCTTGTTCACGGCCACGAGCATCGTGTTGACGGTCTGGTCCCCGATGTTCAGGGACACGGCGTCCCGCAGCTGGATCATGGCCTGCTTGCCGAGGGTGGAGGCGAGGAAACTGTTGCTGTCGTTGTAGTCGACGAGCACCTCGGCAGCGGTCGGGGTGTCTGTGCCTGCGGAGATCGCATCCGTGGAGAAGTCTGCGGGGATGGTGACGGAGAAGTAGTAGTCGCCGTCGGTCACCCCGGTGGCGGCGTCGGCCGCGCTGGTTTCGACCCAGCCCAGGTCGTGACCGTCGAGGAGCTTGCCGACGAGGTCGTTGCCCGCGGTCACGTCCGTGCCGTCACGGACGGCGCCCGTGTCGGAGTTGACGAGGGCGACGGGGAGCTTGCTGAGTTCCTTGTCCGGCGCCCAGAAGGCCCACAGGTAGAGGGCGCCGTAGATCAGGGGAATGAACATCAACACGACGAGCGCGATCTTGGGCAGGGTGCCCTTGCCGAATCGGCGCAGTTCGGTGCCCGTGGATAGGAAGGCGAACATCTAGCGAATCTCCTGGTTCATGTACTGGACGGTCGGTTCGAGTCCGAGTCCCGCCCACATTTCGTAGTCCGGTGCGATGGCCGAGGCGATCACGGGAGTGCCGGCTGCGACGATCGCGCCGAGCCGGGCCCAGAGCAGGCGGCGTGCCTCCGGGGAGTGCACCTGCTCGACCTGGTCGAAGAACAGCACGCTGGGCCGGCTCATCATGGCCAGCGACGCGCGGAGGAGCACCATCTCGACCTCGTCGAGGTCCCAGATCATCGTGCTCGCGGCCGGAACCGGGATATCGCCGAAGACCGGCGCGCAGACGCGGACGACCTCGGCGTCGTCGACCGCCCGGATGAATGACCACCAGGGGGCGAGCCAGGCGTGGCGCTCGCGGATGGCCGCCCCGACGGTGACCGACTCTTCGAGGGAGTCGATGCCGTGGAACCCGGACACGCCGGTGCGGCGCTGGACCCGGCGGGCGCGGCGGGGAAGGTCTTCGCCGAGCACCGACAAGGTTCCGGAGGTTGGCCGCATCCGCCCGGCGAGGGTGAGGAGCAGGCTCGTGCGCCCACTGCCGGCCGGGCCGCAGATGACCGTGAGGCCGTCGTCGGCGCTGAAGCTGATCGGCCCGTAGACCAGGCCTCGTTTGTAACTGACAGTCAGTTCGTCCGCTACCAGTGTCGCCTGCACGTCGTTCCTTTCGTGGCGGTACTCGTTTTGTACCGACTAGTCAGTATAGATCCGCCGACCGCTCCGCGCAAGCAGGTCCGGCTTCGTCCACTTCGATCACCCGACGACCCCGCGTCTGACCAGAACTGACTAGTCAGTAAAAATCGCGTGCTTGTGAATTAGAGTGGCCTCAGTCCCAGCGCCGTGATGCCTCTTCCTCCCCCCCCCCCCCCGGAACCCGTGCCGACCTCGTATGGGTTTCCTCTCACCTCCGGAGGCGCTCGCATGCGCGTTAACCTCTCGTCCGTCACCANGGCCCGAGAGACTCTGCCCTTCCGTCGACGACCCTGGAATTCAGCAGTGGCGCGGTCGCCTTCGCCCGGGCCGAGACCGAACGCCGTCCCACGGTCCTCGGCCTCATCGCCTCCGGCCGGATGCGCCCGGACAGCGGGACCGTCACGATCGACGGCCACTCCGACTACGCCGCACTGCGTCGCCAGATCGCTCTCGTCGACGCCCTCGGCGTCTCGGAGCCCGCCGCGGACGTCATGGTCGAAGACGTCGTCGCCGAAGAGCTCATGTTCGCCGGCCTCCGTCGCAAGTCCACCCAGCACCTGCTCGCCGGGCTCGGCCTCGCCGACCGGGCGCGGAGTGACATGGGCGACCTCGCGCCCGACGACCGCATCCGCTTGTTGACCGAACTGGCCGTGCTGCGCGACGGCGTGCTCGGGCTTGTGCTCACCTCTCCCGACCGCCACGGCGGCGATCCGCTCGGCTGGTGGGACATCGCCGGTGGACTGGCGGCGCGTGGCTATGCGGTGCTCGTCATCGCCGGCGACGCCTCGGCGCACGCCATCGCTGACCTCGAGCTCGCCAACCTGGAGCCGGACGGCATGCTGCCCGCCGGACTCACCCGCTTCCCCGTCACCATCCCCGGAGCCGATGTCCTGTGAAAGTTTTCGCCATGATTCGCGCCGAACTGGCGCGACTGACCGCAACCGTGATGTCCCGGGTCGCCCTCGCCGCCCTGCTGCTCGTGCCCGTGCTCTACGGCGGCCTGTACCTGTGGGCCAACCAGGACCCGTATGCGGGTCTCGACCGCGTGCCGGTCGCCCTCGTCGTCGCCGACACGGGGACGGTCATCGACGATGTGAGCCATAACTACGGCGACGACATCGCAACGCAGCTCACCGACGCCGGAGCCTTCCAATGGCACCGTGTCTCCGCGGCCACGGCCGCGGCCGGCGTCGCCGACGCGAGCTATGACTTCAGCGTGACCATTCCGGCCGACTTCTCCGAGGGCATCGCATCCTCGGCCACGTCGACACCGCGGAAGTCGGTGATCACCCTCACCACGAACGACACGAACAGCTATCTCGCCTCGACGATCGGCGGCCAGGCCGCGACGAAGATCCGGGAGGCCATCGTCTCGAAGGTCAATGAGGAAGCGGCCGACCGGCTCCTGATCGGCTTGTCCGACGTGCGCTCGAGCCTCGTCACGGCCGCGGACGGCGCGACCAAGCTGACGGATGGCGCGACGACCGCATCCGACGGGAGCGCAAGCCTCGCAACCGGTGCCGCCCAGCTCTCGAGCGGCGTGGGCGTGCTCGCCTCCGGCCTCGGCCAGCTCGCGACCGGAACGAGCCAGCTCTCGAGCGGGGCAACGAGCCTTGCCACCGGGACTGCGACGCTCGCGACCGGCGCCAGCCAGGTGTCTGCAGGGGCGACGAAGGTCTCCGGCGGCGCTGCAGACCTCGCGGCCGGAACGAAGAAGCTTGCCGACGGGACAGTCCCGCTCTCCACAGGAGCGGCCTCCGTGTCGGCAGGGACCAAGGCGCTGCTTGAGAAGGGCGTGCCTGCCCTTTCCGCGGCTACTGGCGATGCAGTCACGACACTTAACGCGACGACGACGACAGCTCTCGAATCGAGTCTGACCGCTATCAGGACACAGCTGACGTCGGCCAATCTCAGCACCGCCGATGTTGACGCTGCGCTCCTCCAGTTGACAACCGTCACTACCGGTATGAAGACCGCCAGCGCGCAGGCAGCCGGAGTCCAGGCCGGCCTCGACGGCCTCATCACGAAGGACGGAAAGCTCACGGCCCTCAACGCGGGTGCGGGTGGCGTCGCCACCGGCGCGGCAACCGTCGCTGCCGGCGCCGCCGCCGCCGCAACCGGTGCGGCAACCCTCGCCGCCGGCGCCGCGCAGACGGCCGCCGGTGCAAGCAACGTCGCGAGCGGCGCGACCGACGCCGCTACAGGGGCCGCAACGCTTGCGGCCGGGGCCGGAACGGTCAACGACGGTGCAGCATCCGCCGCCACCGGCGCGAGTACCGCGGCGACCGGCGCCGAAAGCATTGCGACCGGCGCGACGAGCCTCAACAGCGGGCTCGTCACCCTGCAGTCCGGCGCGGGCCTACTGCGCGACGGCCTCGCGAACGGGGTGACGAGCATCCCGAATTCGGACGCCCAGACCCGCACCCTGCAGGGCTCGACGATCGCCGACCCGGTGTCGCTCACGACCGCTGCCGTCACCTCCGCCGGGACCTACGGCGCCGGCATGGCCCCGTTCTTCGCAAGCCTCGCCGGCTGGATCGGCATCTACGCGCTGTTCCTGATCGTGAAACCGGTGTCACGCCGGGCGATCACGGCCCTGCACTCCCCACTCAAGATCACCCTCGCCGGCTGGCTCACCCCCGGCCTCCTCGGCCTCGTGCAGATGGCGGCGCTGTTCGGCATCCTCGCCGGAATCCTGCACTTCGAGGTGCACAACCCGGTCGGCACCTACGGGATGATGGGGCTCGCCGCCCTCGCGTTCGCGGCGATCATCCTCGCGCTCAACGTGTGGCTCGGCAGCGTCGGCCAGTTCGTCGGCCTCGTGCTCATGGTGATCCAGCTCGTCACCGCCGGCGGGACCTTCCCGTGGCAGACCCTGCCGGCGCCGCTCGCCTGGCTGCACCACGTGGTGCCGATGAGTTACGCGGTCGACGGCATCCGCCAGTTGATGTACGGCGGCAACCCGGCCACGGCCTGGGCGGATGCCGGGGTGCTGCTCCTCTGGGTCGTCGGCGGCCTCGTGCTGGCCGCGGTCGGCGTCACCCGGATGACGCACTTCCGCACCCTGCGCGACCTGCGCCCCAGCCTGATCGGCTGATCGGCTGACCGGCCGGCTCAGTGGGTCGAGAGGGTCGACCAGCGGAGCAGCGCGGCGGCCCCGCTCCCGCCGGGCAGCTCCCCCGGCGACACCACGACCACGCGCGCGTCGGTGAGCAACGCGGCACGGACGAGCGCGTCTGCGGCAGGCACGGCTCCGAGAACGGCCGCGCCGAGGGCATCCGCTTCGGTCGACGCCACCCAGGGCTCACGGTCGAGCGCGAGCAGGGTCGCCTCGGGCAGCGCTCCCGAAGCGAGCAGCAGCACCTCGACCTGGCCCTGCTGCAGCTCACGCACGACGGCGGCGAAGTCGGCCTCGGCGAGGCCTTCGTCGCGCCCGGTGTCGAGGCGTTCGAGAGCGTCGTACTCGTCCTGGGCGAGGATCGCGGCAAGGTGCCGGTCGAGGTCGGCTTCGAGCTCAACGGTCGTTGCGCCGCCGGGGCGGGTGTTCGTCGGCACCACGGCGAGGATGTCCCTGCTCGCGGGGGCGAGCTGGGCGACCAGCAGCTGCCGCGCGCGCACGTCCCCGGTGAGCATCAGCAGCTCCGCACCGCTCGTGCGCACCATCTCGTCGATCGCGTCGGCGATCTGGCCCTCGTTGCGCTTCCAGATCTCCTCGGTGTCGCGCTGGTACCGCGAGTTGGACAGGAATCCTCCCTGCACCTTGGTGATGTACTCGGTGTCGCCCTCGATCTCCTCCTCGGCGACCGCGCCGGTGCGGCTGAGCCGGAACTGCCGGATCTCGCCGCCGTCACGCCCGACCTCGGCGATGATGTAGGTCAGGTCGCGCGGACGCTGGATGAGCAGCGGCAGCAGGCACGGCACCGGCCCGTGCGAGACGATCAGCTCGCCGAGCGGTTCACCGGGCAACAGCTCGTCGAGTTCGATGAGGCCGTCCCGCACCACGAGCAGCCGACTCACCTTGCCCGGCCTGCCGGGCGGTTCCTCGATCCGGTCGATCACGACGTCGGCGTCGGCCTCGGGGGCACCGGCATCGGCCAGTGCCTCGCGCACGGAGCGATGGCGCAGGCTCGAGGTGCGTCTCGGATCCTCACGATCCTGGGTGACGTCGACGTAAACGGTGGATGCGCTTCCGGGCCGGCGGTAAAGCTCCGCGAGGCCCTCGTTTCCAAAGTCAGCCATTGACCCGGGTCCCTTCTCGCTACCCGGGTTCCCCACATGCGGGAACCCTGTCTCGTCACGGTAGACCCGCCCCCGTGTACCCACAAGACACCCGGCATCCGCTCGCGAAAGCGGGTGAATCGTCGGTCTGGGCAGGCGGAACCGACGAATCACCCGCTTTCGCGGACGGACTTCGAGGCTAGACGGGGCTTTGCTGGTGCAGGGCCACGCACCAGCCGCCGTTCTGGAACACGTAGGTGGTCGCGGCGGACGTCTCGACGGTTTCGTCGCCGCGGTGGGTGACGAGCCGGTAGACGAGGATGCCCGCGCGATCGTTGATCCGGATCACGGCGGGGTCGTGCAGCTCGTAGCTGTCGAGCGGCGCGAGGGCCTCGAAGAACGCGGCCACCGCCTCTCTGGCGACCACGTTCCCCGGGAGCACCAACAGGGCATCGCGCGTCATTGTGCGCCAGTAGTAGTCCCCGGCGCGGCGGGCAAGGATCGCGTCCCAGCCCTCGTGCTCTTCGTGCAGCAGGCGGGCGGGCAGATCGTCAGTGATCGCAGTCATACTGCAACGCTAGCCCCTATTCGGCACGCTGGGCGCGGCGTCGGCGACTCGTGAGGACGAGCGCGGCACCGAGCAGGAGAGCGAGGAGGGCGAGGAGGGCGAGGAGCTCAACCGGAAGGTCGATTCCGGTGTGCGCGAGGGCCTTCAGAACGGTCGCGGAGTCGCTCGCCTGGGCCGCCGGGGCCGCCGGGGCGGCCGGGTCGGCGTAGAGGCTGTGCGCGGTGACCGTGTTGACCACGGTCGGGAACGCAGTGGCCAGCACGGACACCGTGATCGTGACCGTGCGGGTCGCCCCGACGGCCAGCGCGCCGGCGAAGGTGCACGTGACCAGCGCCGCGTCGGACCCTGCGGCGCAGGTCACGGCGTCGCCGTGGCCGGAGACGTAGCTGAGCCCGGCCGGGAGCACGTCGACCACGGTGAATCCACCCGGGTCTGCCGTGGCTCCGGTGTTCGTGACCGCGACGAGGTAGTCCAGGTTCGATCCGATGATGGCCTGCCCGGTGTGGTGCTTCGTCACAGCGAGACTCACCAGCGGGGCGACGACGAGCGGATCGGTCGCCGAGTTGTTTGCCGGGTCCGGGTCGGGGGTGACCGCGGTGACGGCGGCGGCGTTCGTGACCGTCGGGAACGACCGTGCGTCGACGAGGGCGTTCACGACGAGGGTCGGCGCGTCCGCGCCGGCGGCGACGGGCGTCGCGAGGGCGCACGAGACATCCGTCGAGCCGACGGGGGTCGACGCCGCAGCCGAGCACGACCACGCCGGGTCACTACCCGCGCTGTCGACCCAGGTGAGCCCGACCGGGAGGGTGTCGACCACCCGGACCCCGACGGCGCTGGACGGTCCCGCGTTGGAGACCGTGAGGGTGAAGGGGGTCGGAGCGCCGATCGCGCCTGAGCCGAAGTGGGTCTTCACGAGGGACAGGTCGGCGCTGCGGGCGAAGAGCACCCGCACGGGGCTCGGGTTGTTGACGAGCGTGGACTCCGTTGTCGGTGTCGCGGCGATCGCGGGGTTGTCGAGCGTGACGGCACCGAGAGTCGGGTCAGTGCTCACCGTGATCGAGAGCGCGGTCGCCGTGCCGCCGGCGGCGAGGCCGGTGCTCCCGTCACCGAGGGTGCAGGTGACGACCTGCGGGGCGCTGGCGGCAACGGCACTCGCGACACAGGTCCAGCCCACCGTGTTCGAACGGAACCGGAGCCCGGCCGGCAGGGTGTCGGTGATCGTGATCGGACCGATGGCGTCCGAGGTGCCGACGTTACGCAGCGCGAAGTCGAAGACGACGTCAGCGCCCGCGAGGGGGGTCGCCGTCGCGGTCGACTGGTTCAGCTCGAGGTCGGCGATCGCGACAACGGTCACGGGCACGGTGTCGGTGTCGGTGTGGGCGGATGAGCGGCTGTCGGTCCAGCCGACGGTCGCGGTGTTGACCGCGCGGGTGCCGTCAGGCACCGCTGCGGCAACGGATGCCGTGACACTGATCACGGAGTTCGTCACGCCGAGCTGGGCGCGGGTGCAGCTGAGGCTGGCCAGGACGCAGGTCCAGCCGGCACCGCTGATCGCGGTGGCGGTGAAACCGGCCGGCAGAGTGTCGGCGACCGTGAGCGCATCCGCGGTCGACGGACCGGCGTTGGTGACCGTCAGGGCGTAGCCGATGCTGCCACCGGCGGTGACGGTGCGAGCGGACGGCACGATCGTCTTGACGATCGTGACGTCGGCGTGCGTGGTCACGTCGGTCGGGTCGCTCGCGGTGTTGGGGTGCGCGTTCGGCGTTGGCTCGTCGAGAACCCCGGTCACGTCCGCGACGTTGGTGAAGCCGGCGGGCCCGGCGTTCGCCGGGATGCCGACGGTCACGGAGACGACGCCTGCCGTGGCTCCCACGGGAAGGATGCTCGTGCTCGTGCACGTCACATCCTGTCCGACGGGTGCAGCGCAGGTCCAGTCGGCGCCACCGTCCGCGCCCTGGGCGACCAGCCCTGCCGGGATGTGGTCGGTCACGACGGTGCCTGCCGGGGCGTCCGACGGACCGTAGTTGGTCACCGAGAGGGAGTACGTCAGGTCGGTGCCTGCCGTCACGGCGCCGGCGGGGTGGGTCTTGGTGATTCCCAGATCGGCCTTGCCGATCAGTCCCGTGTTGGTGTTGTCGCTCGCGTCGGGGGCGTTGTCTGCTCCTGCGGTCGCGGTGTTGACGACGGAACCGGTGAGGCCGCTCGGCACCGCGACCACGACGTCGACGGTCTGGGTGGCCCCGGCGCCGGGCTTCAGGGTGCCCGTGAGGACGCACCCGATGGTCGAGGGAGTGGTGCTGGTCTCGGTGCAGGTCCAGGCGCCGGGGGTACCGGCCGCGAGCCGCACGAAGGTCAGGCCGTTGGGCAGCGCGTCAGCGATCCGCACGTTACGGGCGTCGGCGCGGCCGGTGTTCGCGACGACGAAGCGGTAGGTCGCATCCGTTCCGGGCACGAGCTGGGCATCCTGCAGGGTCTTCGCGATCGAGAGCGTTGTTGCGCTCCCGACCGGGGTCGTCGGTGCGGAACTGTTATTGGCCGGGTTCGGGTCGGGCGTCGTCCCGGTGACGGCAACCGTGTTGGTGAGGCTGCCGGTGAAGTCGGAGTCGATCGTGGCGGTCACGGTCAGGCGCGAGGTCGCGGAGAGCGCGAGGCCGCCCGCGGAGACACAGCTCACCGGGGTCGCTGCGGTGGTGCAGGTCCAGCCGGTTCCCGTGACCGAGACGGCGGAGAGGTGCCCGGGCAGGGTGTCGGTCACGGTGATCGGTCCGACAGAGGTCGACGGACCCGCGTTGGTGACGTCGATGGTCCAGGTCGCCGTGTCGCCGGCGGCGAAGACGCCACTGGCGAGCTTCGTGATGCCGAGGTCGGCGCTCGTGGTCACCGTGTTCGTCGCGCTCGCGGTGTTGTTGCCGAGGAGCGGGTCGAAGGTGCGGGCGGAGACGGTGGCGGAGTTGACGACGGCCGTGCCGTTCGGCACACCGGATCCGGCGAGCATGGCGACCGTGATCGCCGGGAATGCGGCGTTTGCGGCGAGGGTTTCGTTCGCGTTGACACGTTCACAGCTGAAGGCGCCGGTCACGGCGTTCGGAACCGTGCAGCTCCAGCCGGTGCCGGTCGCCCCCGTGGCGGTGATGCCGGTGGGCAAGGGCTGGGTGGGGGTGTCCGTGACCGTGAAGTTGTGTCCGGCGACGGCCCCGACCGCGGTGTCCGGTCCGGTGTTGCTGACGGTGATGCTGAAGGCATCCGGCGTGCTGCGCCCGGCGACGAGGGCCGAGCCGGCCGTCTTGGCCAGGGTGACGTCGGCCGCATCGATGTGCGCGTCAGCGGTCACCGGGCTCGCCGCGTACGGGGCGGGGCCGGCGTGACCGGTCGCACCGGTGGCATCCGTCGCGGAGGCCGAGAGGGTGTTGGTGTGGCGGATGCCCGCCCCGGCTCCCGGAGTGACGGTTGCCGCAGCGGTCGGCTGCGCGCTGTAGCGGATGCTGATGACGGTTCCGGGGGCCACGGCCGTGAACGCGGGCCAGGCCAGGGTCTGCACTCCGCTCGCGGTGGTCACCGTCGGGTCGCCGAGGGGCCCGGCCGCGCCGCTCCCGATCGAGACCGTGCCTGAACCGGCGAGGTACACCCAGTTCGCGGGAAGGACATCCGTCGGGGTGACGGTCGCCGCGGTGCCCGCTCCGGTGTTCGTGAGCGTCAGCGTCCAGCCGAATGGGGTGTTCACGTATGCGGTCGCACCGTTGGTCGCGGTCTTGGCGAGGTCAATGTGCGGGAAGCGCGGGGTGACCGCCGCCGTCGCCGTCGGCGGGTTGGCCGTGTAGACCCGGCCGCCAGCCGCCAAGGAGGCGTAGCTCGTCACGCTCACGCTGTTCACGATCGCGCTGCCGGTGAGGCTCGGTGACGCGGCCAGCCTGGCGTCGAAGGTCAGGGTGACGGACGCGTTCTTGGCGATGGTCGGCATCGTCCAGGTGATGGTCGTGCCGGAGAGCACACCATTGCCGGAGATATTCGTCACGCTCGCAGGGTCGATCCCGGCGGGAAGGGTGTCGACGATGGTCACGGCGAACGCGTCGGACGTCGTTGCTGTGTTCGCGTTGGTCGCGGTGACGGTGTACGTGAAGGCCTGGCCGGGTTCCGGAGTGGCGTTGGAGACGGTCTTGGCGATTCTGAGCACCGGTTCGAGCACGGTGACGCCCGCGGATCCGGCCGGGCCGGTGCGGTCGAAGCCCGCTGCGGCATTGGCCGGATCGGACTTGGCCGTGTCGTTCCAGCGCGGAGCGGCCGTGTTGGTCAGCAACGTTCCCGCGGTGTTGGCGGGCGCCGTGGTGACGGTGCCGGTGACCGAGACGGTGACGGTGCGGTCCTCGGTCGCAGCGACGACGTCCCCGAGGAGCCACCCGATCTTCTGGCCGGACGGGGCGAGGGTGAAACCGGGGCCCTTGGGCAGCGTGGCAATGCAGTCGACGGCGGTGGCGGTGCGGCAGGTGACCGTGGCGGAGCCTGCGTTCGCGGTCACGCCGGCTGGCAGGGTGTCGATGATGGATGCGTTGTAGAAGTTGACGTTCTTGGGCAGGGTGACGGTGATCGTGTATGCGACCGCGCCGCCGACCGCAACGGCATTCGGGGTGGCCGTCTTGACCGTCGTGGCGCCTTCGACCGTGACGACGGCCGACGCGGCGGCAGAGACGACGCGCTCGACGGCGGCGTTGTTCGCTCCGTTGCTGCTCAGGGTCGAGCCTGTAACGCTCGCCGTGTTGGTGTACGTGACGAGCCCGGCGGAGTTGGGTGCGACCCGTGCCGAATAGGTGAGCACGGTGGTCGCGGGGGCCAGGAGTGCACCGGTGCCGGGGAGCACCCAGCCGAGCCTGGTGGTTCCGCTGGCGCACCCGTTGGTGCCGTCCCCGGGCACGCTCGTCGTCGTCGGCGAAGCGGCAGGGGAGAGGAAGGCCGTCAGGGTCAGTCCCGCGGGCAGGCAGTCGACGACGACGGAGTCGTAGGCTGCGGGGCGGCCGGCGGTGTTGCCGGCCGTGAGAGTGAAGGTCACGATGTCATTGCCCTGGGCGGTGGGCTTGTCGACGATCTTGGCGAGGGTCGGCAGTGGGGTCACGACCGTGATGGCCTTGGCCGCCGTGCGCGGGGTCACCGCGGTCCCGCCGAGGGTGGCGTTGCTCGCGAAGGTCGCGGTGTTGGTGAGCGTTCCGGAGGCCAGACCGACGCCGACGAGCACGCCGGGCAGCGTCACCGTGAAGACCTGGTCCACGGCGGTGGTGTTGTCGAAGGTTGCAGGGAAGGTCAGGGCGCCGTTCGTCGGGTCGAATGAGCCGCCGGCCGGCACGCTCGACACTGTCGCGACGGTTCCGACCGGAATGGTCAGTCCGGCCGGGAGCGCGTCGGAGAGCTTTCCGTTGTACACGGTCGTATGAGCAGGCACCGTGACGGAGAAGGTGTAGTCGACGAGCTCCCCCGCGACGGCCTGGTTGGCGGTGTTGCCGGTCGCCACGATCCGGGACACGCCGGTCTTGGCCACGGCGGCGTCGGCGAGGCGGATCTGCGCGGTGCTGTTGGCCGGGAGCGCATTCCCGTCGGTGTCATGGGCAGGGTTCAACGAGCCCTTCGGGAAGTAGACCGTGTCGCCGCCCGCGGTGTTCGGCGAGGTGAAGGCGACAACGGATGCCGTATTCGGGAACACCGTCGACACGCTCACGCCGGTGGGAACCGTCACCGCATAGCTGAGCCGGGTGGCTGCCGCTCCTGGGGCGAGTGGACCCGGAACGGTCCAGACGATGACGCTGCGAGAGTTCGCCGGCACAGCATTTGTGGTCGGGTAGCCGGCATCACCGGGATTCAGACAGCTGCCGGCGGGCGTGATCGACGCGACGATCCACGTGGTGCAGGTGTAGCCGGCGGGGAGGGCGTCCCAGACCTGTACGGCAGAGACCGGCACATCGGTGCCTGCGGCGGCCGTTCCGGTGTTCGCGACGTCGAGGGCGTACGTCACGACGTCGCCCTCTTTGACCTTGACGTCTGTTGCCGGCGCGGCCGGGGCTGCACCGTTGACGGCGGAGATCTTCTTGGCGAGGGAGACGGTGGGGGCAGGGGCGATCGCGTAGTCGACCTGGTCACGGAGTGCGAGCACGGCCCCTGCCGTGGATTCCTGGCGGTACTTCATCAGGTTCGCGGTGATGTCGACGACGGCGGTCGGCGACGTCGACGTGACGATGGCGCTCACGAAGAGGGTCAGGGTTGCGCCCTTGGCGACGTAGAGGTCGGTCGATCCGTTGTCCGGCGTGCCGAGGTTCCAGGCGGCGGGCAGGGTGCCTGCCGGGGTTGCCGACTCTGTGCCGGTTGCGGGGGTCACGGCGACGGTGCTTCCTGACGCGGGCGCGAAGCCGTCGAAGCTCGTTCCGACCGGGGTGAAGTCGGTGATGCGGGCGTTGCGGGTGCGGGTTGAGCTTGCGAACGCCACGGTCAGCTGGAAGCAGACCTTGTCGCCGAGGTGGTAGGTCGGCACCTGGGTGTCTGTGTAGTTGGGCGCGTTGACCGCGGCGGCGCAGTCAACGGCGGTGCCACCGGCGGCCGGGCGGGGAAGCACCTTCTTGGTGATGGTCGGGCTGGATGACGCGAGGCCGGCCGACGAGTCGTCTGTGACCGGCGTGCTGCCGAGGCCGGCGGTGACGTCGGTTGTCGTGCCGGTGATCCCGACGGTGTTGAGGAAGCTGTCTCCCGCGACGGTCGGCCCGCTTTGGCTGTCTCCGGCGTAGGTCGAAGACATCAGGGCGTCGTAGCCGATCGTGCGACTCGTGTTCACCGGGAGGCTCGTCGGGTTCGGCGTGAGCACGACCGTGAAACTGCCGTCGGCGTTGGCGACGACGCTGTTGACGGTGGCGCCCGTCACCGTGCCGCCTCCGGTGCAGCCGGCCGGCAGCTGACCGGCCCGCGGACCGGTCACCACGACGGAAGCGGGCATGATCGGGCAGAGCCCGTTGGGAACGACGTCGGTGATCGTCATCGCGGAATCGGTGGTGTACTCACTCGATCGAAGCAGCAGGGTGAAGTGCGCGATGCCGTCGGCCACGAAGTCCGAGGAGTCCACGGATTTGACGATCGACAGGTCCATGGCCTTGACGGTCACGGAGTCGCTCGAGGTTGCGGCAGCATCCGCGGGAGTGGCGACGGGGCCGGTGTATGTGCCGGTGGCGACTGCGGTGTTCGTGAGGCCCTGGCCGGCGGCGGCTGGCGCCTCCTGGCGAGTCGATGCCCCGGTGTTGTTGTCCAGGTTGGCCGCCTGCAGGCGCGCGGCGGCGTTGGGCACCTGGCCGGCGGGCCACATCGTGTTGGCCTTCAGCGGGATCGCGGCCGAATAGGTGATGGTGCGGGTGGACCCGGCCGTGAGGGTGCCGAGGTTCCAAGTGACCTTCGTGAAGACCTGGCCGAGGAAGCCTGCTCGGTCGTTGACCGTTTCGACGAGCGCGGGAGTCGCGCAGGAGGGACCGCCGGTGGAGGAGCCGAGCGGGCCGCTGCCCGGGTACTCCTCTGTGCCCGCCGCACTGTTGTCGACACTGCCGCAACCGAGGAATTCGAGGCCGGCCGGGAGGTAGTCGACGAGCACGACGCCGGTCGTGGCGGCGACCCCGGTGTTCTTGGTGGTGATTGTGTAGACGGTGGCCTGGTCCTGTGCGCCGCGCATGAGTTCATGCTCGGGGCTCGGTTCGGTCTTGGTGACCTTGAGGGCGGCGACCTTCGTGGAAACGGGAGTGACGGCATCCGTGAATGCGAAGCTGCCTGCGACGACGACGCCGGTTGTCGGCGTGAACTTGGCGAGCAGTCGAGGGTCGGTCTGGCCGTAGACGGCGGCATTGCCGGGGATGGGAGATCCGACCAGGAAGACGGAGGGGTCTGGCGTGATCCCGAAGGTGAGGCCGGTGGTGCTTCCGTGCACGAGGTCGGCGATGTTCGGCCAGATCAGCACCTGGTGGGTGACCGCCGGCGGCCCCACGACGTCGGTGATCGTCACGATCGTCGGGTCAGGGAGGGCCGGGCCGCTTGCCCCTGCCGTACTGCCGGGGACATAGCTCGCTCCGGCGGGCAGCTGGTACCGGAATGCGAGGTTGTAGTAGTCCGTTGTGCCGCCGGCAGGAGCCGTCGCGGTGAGGCTCACGGTCGCGTTTTCGCCCGCGAGGATGGTCGGCGTGCTGCTGGCCGTGAGGGTGACGATCCCGGCAGCGGTCGCCGGGGCGACAATGGCGCCGACGGTCAGGCCGACGGCGACGAGCAGGCCGGCCAGGACGCTGGCCGTGATCCGCATGTGCGCCCGGGCCGGGGCGAGGAAACCGTGGTCGAAGAGGATCTGACGCTTTTTGTGGCGCGGCACGATGGCAGGGCGGAAAAGCGGCATGACGGGTACTCCAGGGTAAGCAATGCGAGCAGCGATGTTTCGGCGTACGCGGGGCATTTCGGGTGCCCGGGTACGCAGAAGCGTCCCTGTTGAGTACGTTTCCGAGAAGCTACCGGTTGCGCATCGCGCCGGTCAATCCCTCGCACGACCCCAGTGCGCGGCGGGGCCCACCCCAGAACGGGGCGGCACCGACACCGGCTCCGGCTCCGGCTCCGTGAGCGGGCTACTTGAAGCGGTGCTGAAGCACCCAGTCGTGCATTGCGACGGCGGCGGCAGCAGAGGCGTTGATCGAGCGCGTCGATCCGAACTGGCTGATCTCGAGCACGGCATCCGCCGCGGCGATCGCCTCGTCGGAGAGGCCGGGGCCTTCCTGGCCGAACAGGAGCACGCAGCGCTCCGGGATCGCGAAGGTTTCGATCAGCACGCTGCCGGGCACGTTGTCGATCGCGATGATCGGCAGGCCCTCGTTCGCCGCCCAGAGAACGAACGTGGCAACATCCGCGTGATGCAGCACGTGCTGGTACCGGTCGGTGACCATGGCACCGCGCTTGTTCCAGCGCTTGCGCCCGATGATGTGCACGGTGTCCGCGCCGAAGGCGTTGGCGCTGCGCACGATCGAGCCGATGTTCATGTCGTGCTGCCAGTTCTCGATCGCGACGTGGAAGGGGTGGCGCTTCTCATCGAGATCGGCGACGATCGCGGTCATCGACCAGTACCGGTACCGGTCGATCACGTTGCGGGTGTCACCGTGCTCGAGGAGCTCGGGGTCGTAGAACGCCTCCTCCGGTAACTCGCCCTGCCACGGCCCGACCCCGTTCGTCGACAGCTCCACGGTCGGTGCGGCGGTCGGTACGGAAGCGGGGAGCAGCGGTTCAGTCACCGCTCCACCGTATCCCGCGCAGCACCTGCCCCCGCCCCGCGCGCGCTCGTGCCCAGGGCAGGGCGAGCGCGCGTATGATTTCGGTATGCCTAAAAATGCTGGCGGCACGGTAGCGGATGCGGCGCGGACGCCGGCAGCACCCGCCCGGCTGGCGATGTTGCTCGGTCCCGCCATGGTCGCCGGCGTTGCCTACCTGGATCCGGGCAACGTGGCGAGCAATATGACCGCGGGCGCCCGGTTCGGGTACCTGCTGGTCTGGGTGGTGCTCTCGGGCAACCTGATGGCGTGGCTGATCCAGTACCTCTCCGCGAAGCTCGGGATCGTGACCGGGCAGAGCCTGCCGGAGATCCTCGGCAGCCGGTTCAAGCATCCGTTTCTGCGGCGGTTGTACTGGCTGCAGGCGGAGCTCGTCGCGATGGCGACCGACCTCGCGGAGATCATCGGCGGTGCGGTTGCGCTCTACCTGCTGTTCGGGCTGCCGCTGCTGCTCGGTGGCGTGATCACGGGCACGGTCTCGATGCTCGTGCTGACCGCGCAGGCCCGGCGTGGGGCACAGAGCTTCGAGCGGGTCATCGTCGCAATGCTGTGCGTGATCACGATCGGGTTCACCGCCGGGGTGTTCTTCGCCCCGCCGGACCCTGCGAGCGTGCTCGCCGGCCTCGTGCCGCGGTTCGAGGGCAGCAACTCGGTGCTGCTCGCGGCGTCGATCCTTGGTGCGACGATCATGCCGCACGCGATCTACGCGCACTCCGCCCTCGCCCGCGACCGGTTTCCCGGTGCCCACGACCGGCCGACCACGCACCGCCTGCTCTGGGCCACCCGCTGGGATGTGACCCTCGCGATGATCCTCGCCGGCACCGTCAACGTGGCCCTGCTCGTCGTCGCCGCCTCTGCGCTGCAGGGCATTCCGGGAACCGACTCGCTTCCGGGCGCGTATGACGCCCTGAAGTCGAGCCTCGGGCCGATCGTCGCGACGGTGTTCGCGATCGGCCTGCTCGCATCCGGGCTCGCCTCGACCTCCGTCGGCGCGTACGCCGGTGCCGAGATCATGCACGGGCTGCTGCAGCTGCGCTTGCCGCTGCTCGTCCGTCGCCTCGTCACGCTGATCCCGGCGCTCATCATCCTCGGCCTCGGCCTCAACCCGACCGAGGCCCTCGTGCTGAGCCAGGTCGCGCTCTCCTTCGGGATCCCGTTCGCACTGATCCCGCTGGTCTGGCTGACCTCGCGGCGGAGCCTGCTCGGCGAATACACCAACCGCTGGTTCACGACGCTGGCCGGGATCATCACCGCCATCCTGCTGGTCACGCTCAACGTCGTCCTGCTCGTGCTGATCTTCACCGGAGCATAGGGAGCGGCTCATGAAACACAACGGCACGAGCACCCCGGCGTCTGAGGACTACCTCAAGACCATCTATGCGCACACCGAGTGGCAGCCGGAACCGATCACCCCCTCGGCTCTTGCAGCCCGGCTCGGGATCGCTCCCTCCTCGGTCACGGAGATGGTGAAGAAGCTCGCGGCCGCCGGCCTCATCACGCACGTGCCGTACGGGCCTCTCTCCCTCACCCCCGTCGGGCTGCTGCGCGCGAGCGCGGTCGTGCGACGGCACCGCCTCATCGAGACCTGGCTCGTGCGCGAGATGGGCTACGACTGGGATGAGGTGCACGACGAGGCCGAGATCCTCGAACACTCCCTCTCGGACCGGCTGCTCGACGCCATCGACGAACGCCTCGGCCGGCCGGCGGTCGACCCGCACGGCGACGCGATCCCCGCGGCTGACGGCTCCGTCACCGCGCGCGCCGGGCTCGTCGCGGCCGCAGCCGGCCCCGGCCTCGTCGGCGTCGTCCTGCGGATCAGCGACCGGGATCCCGTCGTGCTCCGAGGCCTCGCACGCGACGGCATCGGGCCGGGAACCGTGCTCGCGCTGCTGGGACCGGGCGTCGTGCGACTGCTGAACGGCAGCATCCGCCACCTGACCAATGCGGAGGCCGCGTCGATCTGGCTCGATGCGGAGCCCACCGACGAGCCCCGCGCGGAATCGAAGCGATGACACCGACCAAACCCCGGAACGCTACTCTGGAGGGGAACCCGAGGAGCGCCGAATGACACGCCGTGACGAGATCGAATGCTGGCTCACCGACATGGACGGGGTGCTGGTCCACGAGAACAGCCCGCTGCCCGGGGCCGCCGAGCTTCTGCAGCAATGGAGCGACGCGGGAACGCCGTTCCTCGTGCTGACCAACAACTCCATCTTCACGCCGCGTGACCTGAGCGCCCGGCTGCGCGCCTCAGGACTCAACGTGCCAGAGGAGCGCATCTGGACCTCGGCCCTCGCGACCGCCGACTTCCTGAAGAGCCAGATGCCCGGCGGAACGGCCTTCGTGATCGGAGAGGTCGGCCTGACGACGGCCCTGCACGAGGCCGGGTTCATCATGACGGAGACGAACCCCGACTACGTCGTCGTGGGCGAGACCCGCAACTACTCCTTCGAGGCCATCACCAAGGCCATCCGCCTGCTGCTCGCCGGTGCGCGCTTCATCGCGACGAACCCGGATGCGACGGGGCCGAGCGCGGACGGTCCGATGCCCGCGACGGGCGCCATCGCCGCTCTCATCTCGAAGGCGACCGGCATGGAGCCGTACGTCGTCGGCAAGCCGAACCCGATGATGTTCCGCTCGGCGATGAACAAGATCGGCGCGCACTCGGAAAACACCGCGATGATCGGCGACCGGATGGACACCGACATCGTCGCCGGCATCGAGGCCGGCTTGTACACGCTGCTCGTGATGACCGGGATCAGCGACGAGGCCGAGGTCAGCCGTTACCCGTTCCGCCCGGACGAGATCATCTCCGGCGTCGACAAGCTCGTGTCCCTCGAACCCGTCGAGTCCGACGAGATCTAGCCCACCCCGCGTCACCCCGCGTCGCCCATCCGGTTGGCGCGTTCCGAATTCAGGAGTTGAGCGCGTCCCCACCCGGACAGGCCGGATACGCGGCACTCGTCTGGGGCCCGGCCTCGGCTCGCAGGGCTCGACTCCTGGATTCGGCACAGCGACGAACGAGGAGCCGGGAGTTCCTGCGGCTAAGCGGTCGGGCCGGGGCCGGCGAGGCTCCCGGTGATGCCGTCGCCGGAGGACCGGCTCACGAAGCAGAAGTACTGGTGCGGGGCATCCGCCCACTGTGCAGCAGTGATCGGGTAGCTGCCCTGAACCTGCACATCGGGATACGCCGCCGCAGCGGTGAGGTCGATCACGCCGGGCGCGCTGCAGAGCAGGTTGATCTGCGCAGCAAGCGCCGCCTCGCCGGGGAACGGAGTCGTCGCGTCCCCGGGGAACAGACCGCGATAGACGAGCTGCGCCTGGTGCGGGGCCGCGCAGTCGGCGACCGTGAAGGTCTCCTCCCACGGGGAGACGTAGGGCTGCAGGCATTCGCCGCCGAACAGGGTCTGCCAGGCGTGCACGCCGACCGGCTGCGCGGCGGTGGGCGCCGGGGTCGGCGTGGGGGTCGGCGTGGGGGTGGGGGTCGGCGTCTCCGAGGCTGTGGCGGCGACGGTTGACGCCGGGGAGCCCACGAGGCGCTGGCCGAGCAGGAAGAGGCCGACGAGAACCACGAGGACAAGCAGGCCGACCGCGGTCCAGATCAGGGGTTTCGGCAACCCGCTGTGCCCGGCGGATGCCCCGCCGGGACCATGCCCTGAACCACCGTTCCCGGAGCCGCCCGAACCGGAGCCCCCGTTCCCGGAGCCGCCGACGGTGGGACCATTCGTTCCGGGCCTCTTCGGTCCGGAACCAGGTGTCGACTCTGAACCGTTTGTCCCTGATCCGCCCGTGCCTGCCGCGGCTGTTCCTGGGTCGCCGGGGGGCGTTCCCTTCGAGCGACGCGAAAAGAAGCCGGCAGCGGAGGCTGCGGGGGCGGGCGCATTCGCGACGCCCGGTGCAGCGAGAACCGTCGTCGGGGCAGCGGCCGTTGCGCCGGCGGCGGTGTCGGCGGCGGTGTCGGCGGCGGTGTCGGCGGCGGTGTCGGCGGCGGGCTGGAACAATGCATCGAACGCGCTCAGCGCCCCCGCCGTCTCGCCGCCGACGACAGCCGGAGGGTCGGCCGGGTGCCCGACAGAATCGGCGAGCGGAGCCTGAGGAGTGAAAACCTCGGTGTGGGCGAGTCCGGAATCGGCCCACGGGTCGCTCTCGACCGGGAAGGGAACGATCGGAGCCGGGAGCAGCGGCAGCGCCGCAGCCGGAGCCGCACTCGCTGACGCGACAGACGCCGCGGCAACCGCGGCGGCGGCACTCGCGGCGGCGGCCTCGAACACGGCGCGCTCGGCGGCGGCCTCGGTCTCGATCTCAGCTCGGGCCGCGGATGCGACGGCGTCCGCACGCTCGGCGGCAGCTTCGGCAGCAGCATGCTCTGCGGCGGCGGCGGCAGCGGCAGCTCGCGATGCGGCTTCGACTTCGGCGGCACGCTCGGCGGCCTCGGTCCCCGCGCGCGCGGTGGCTGCGGCAGTCGCGGCGGTGAGGGCTGCGGCGGCACGAGCAGCAGCGGCAGCTGCACCGGCGGCGGCGGACGCACCGGCGGGCGGCGTGATGACGGGTGCCTGGGCGGCGGCGCGACGCCCGCGGAGCCGGAAGTGCGACGGCGCAGGCACCACGGGCAGGGGCTCGGGGATGGGCTCCGGCTCGGGCAGGTTGCGAGCCGGGTACAGGGTGCCGCGTCCGTCGGCGGTGGCGGCGCGGTCCGCGGCGACTTCTTCGGGCGTGAGCACGAGCGGCGACCGCGCGGGTGTGGTCCACCAGGGTTCGAGCGGTGCGTCCGGCCGGATGCCCCGGTCGGCCCCCACGACCGGCGAGCCTTCGGTGGGGCCCGGGTTCGGAGTCGCGGCAGCGCCGCCGGTCGTCGCGAGTGGGCGAGCGGACGGATAGAAGATGTCGCCGGGGACGTAGCCGGCGGAAGCAGCAGAGCCTGCGGACGCGGAGGCTCCTGCCGCTGCCGGACCGGCAGGGACAGAACCGGAAGAGGGCTCGATACCCGCAGGAGACCCTGTCGTCGAGGCCGCAGGGGCCGGCGGGGTGATCGGGGCAGGAGTCAGGCCGGCCCGTGCGGGAAAGGACGTGGCGCCGGCAGCGCGCGGCCGGAACACGGCCGGCTCGACCACAGAAGGCTCGCCCACGGGTACCGGCGAGTGCACGGCGGGAGTCGGAGCGAGCGGCGGAGCAAGCGGCGGAGCAACCGGCGGCGCAACCGGGGCGGATGCCGCCGGCTTGACCACGGTCACGGCGGCGGTCGCCGTCGTCGGCTTGAGTCCCCACAGGAACGCGGGCGCCGGAGTTTCAGGATCCGATGTCGTACCGGCACCAGAGGCGTCGCCGGAACGGGAAACCCGGCCGGGGGCATCCGCTGGGGCACCCTTCGCCCGGCGCGGGCGACGCATCACGAAGTCGTCCGGCAGGGTCGGCTTGGTGCCGTCGCCGAGCTGGGAGGCGAGCCAGTCGATTCCTTCTTCGCCGCTCCCCGACTGGTCTGGCATTAGTTCAGCCCCAGGTCCTCAAGGCCGATGGCGGCGAAGTAGGGGTAGCCGGCCGCTTCGATGACTTCGCGGGCGCCGGTGTTGCGGTCGACGACGACCGCGACGCCGGCGATGATCGCGCCGACCTTGAGCAGGGCTTCGACGGCCGCGAGCGGGGATCCGCCGGTGGTCGAGGTGTCCTCGAGCACGATCACGCGCTTGCCGGCGAGGTCGGGGCCCTCGACCTGGCGGCCGCGGCCGTGGTCCTTGGGCTCCTTGCGCACGACGAACGCGTCGTAGGAGAGGCCGCGGGCGACACCCTGGTGCAGGATCGCCGCGGCGACGGGGTCTGCGCCCATCGTCATGCCGCCGACGGCGGTGACGTCGGGCACACCGGCGATGAGGTCGATCATGACCTGGCCGATCAGCGGGGCGACCCGGTGGTCGAGGCTCACCTTGCGGAGGTCGACGTAGTACGTCGCCTTCTTCCCGCTCGTGAGGGTGAAGTCACCGTGGAACACGGCCTCAGCCGAGATGTAGTCAATGAGCTGCTGCCGAATGTCCGTCACGGATCAACTGTATGCCATTCGGGATTGGCGACGCCTGCCCCGGCCCGGGGGACGGGGAGGCGTCACGCAGGGGTCAGAAGCCGCGAACGAAGGTGCGCTGTTCGGGCATGTGGCGGTAGCCGTCATTCTGCACATCGACAACAACGCCAACAATGGACGCGACAACGATCAGGGAGAGCACGGCAATGAGAACGAACACGAGGGGGCCTTTCAACCAGGGGTGGATGTCGGTGATACGGAGGCACTGCTGCACGTGTTCGACGTATTTATTTGACCACCTCTAACCATGCAGCACAATCGCATTGTCCTGTACTCATTGTGTAGCGTAGCTACATGGACATTCAGCGGCTCGAACTGCTCAGGGAACTGGCCGAACGCGGCTCGATCACCGAGGTCGCGCGGGCGACGCATCGCACGGCATCCGCCGTCTCCCAGCAACTCAAAGTGCTCGAGCGCGAGGCCGGGGTGCGCCTCACCGAGCGCCGCGGGAGGGGCATCGTTCTGACGGATGCCGGGCGCGCGCTCGCCCGCAGCGCCACCGATGTGTCGGTCGCGATCGCCCGCGCCACCGCCGTCTGGCACGAGTTCCGGAACGACGCCTCCGGAGGGGTCAGCGTGGTCACCTTCCCGACCGCCGGCGAGATGCTCCTGCCCGGGGCCATGCTGCAACTCGCCGACCGGCCCGGCCTCGTGGTCACGTGCACCGACCTCGACCCGGAGCTCCGGGACTTCCCTGCGCTCACGGCCGACTACGACATCGTGCTCGCGTACAGCCTGAGCGGCCAGCGATCCTGGGGCGGGCGCGGCCTGACGGTCGTTCCGCTCATGACGGAGCCGATCGACGTCGGGCTGCCCGCCGATCACCGGCTCGCCGGCCGCTCCTGGCTCGCCCCGGCGGACGTGATCGACGAGACCTGGATCGGGGTGCCGGACGGGTATCCCTTCGAGCGGATCCTGGACGAGATCGAGGAGCGCACCCCCGGCCACGTCACTGTCGCCCAGCGATTCGCCGACATGAGGCTCATCGAGGCGTTCGTGACGGCAGGCCTCGGGATCGCCCTCGTGCCGCGCTACACGTGGGGAGGCGGCCAACCGGGGCGGGTGACGCTCAAGCCGTTGCGCGGGGTGGACGCCGAGCGGCAGATCGTTGCGCTGATGCGCCCGGACCGCGCCGAGCGCCTCGCCGTACGCACGGTCGTCGACGTGCTCCGCACCCAGGCCGCCAGCGTCCAGCAGGCCCACACCGCCCCATCCGCACCCACTCCGTCTCCCTCTCCCTCTCCCTGAGAAGCCGCGCCCACCCCTCACGCGAGAGTACGAAATGTGCCCGTATTCGCGCCATTTAGGGGCACATTTCGTACTCTCGCGGAAGAGCGGACGCGAGCAAGCGGGAGGGGAGGGGCTAGGGGAGGGAGAGGACCTCGTCGTAGATCGCCAAGGCTTCGGCTGCCTCGGCGTCGGTCACGACGCACGGGGGTACCACGTGGATGCGGTTCTCGGCGATGAAGGGCAGCAGTCCGCGGGCGAGCAGCCCGGCCTTGATCTTCGCCATCACTCCGGCTCCCACCGGTTCCCTGGTCGCGCGGTCCGCGACCAGTTCGAGCGCCCAGAACACGCCGACGCCGCGCACCTCGCCGATGATCGGGTGTCGCTCCGCAAGCTCCGCGAGCCCCGGCGCGAGCACGTCCCTCCCGATCCTGGCCGCGTTGTCGACGATCCCCTCCGCCTCCATCGCGTCGAGCGTCGCCACGATCGCGGCCATGGCGAGCGGATGCCCGCTGTAGGTGAGTCCGCCGGGGAACACGGTCGTGTCGAAGTCGTTCGCGATCGAATCCGGGATGATCACCCCGCCCGCGGGCACGTACCCCGAGTTGACGCCCTTCGCGAAGGTGATCAGGTCGGGCACCACGTCGTAGAGATCGAGGGCGAGCCAGCTGCCGGTGCGGCCGAAGCCCGCCATCACCTCGTCGAGGATCAGCAGGATGCCGTAGCGGTCGCACAGGGCGCGCACCCCCGGCAGGTACCCGGGCGGCGGCAGCAGCACGCCCGCGGTGCCCGGGATCGTCTCGAGCAGCACGGCGGCGATCCCGCTCGGCCCCTCGCTCTGGATCACGCGCTCGAGGTGCCGCAGGGCGCGCTCGCACTCCTGCTCCGGGGTCGTGGCCCAGAAGTCGCTGCGGTAGAGGTACGGGCCGAAGAAGTGCGCGTGCCCGCGCGCGAACTCGTTCGGCACCCGGCGCCAGTCCCCCGTCGCGACGATCGCGGCCCCGGTGTTGCCGTGGTACGAGCGATAGGTCGAGAGGATCTTGTCGCGACCGGTGTGCAACCGGGCCAGCCGGATCGCGTTCTCATTCGCATCCGCCCCGCCGTTGGTGAAGAACACCTTGTGGAAGCCGTCGGGCGCGCGGGCGACGATGCGGCTCGCGGCCTGGCCGCGGGTGAGGTTGGCCGTCGCGGGCGCGACCGTGGCGAGCAGGCCGGCCTGTTCGACGATCGCGCGCACGACGGCCGGATGCTGGTGGCCGATGTTGAGGTTGACCAGCTGGCTGGAGAAGTCGAGAAACGTGGTGCCGGAGTGGTCCCAGACCCGGGTTCCGAGCCCGCCGGCGAGGACGAACGGGGTGCGTCCGCCGCCCTGGGCCGACCAGGAATGGAACACGTGGGCGAGGTCGAGGTCGACGGTGAGTTCGTCGAGCCGATCGGTATCAGTCACAGCGGTTCTCCTTGTTCTCGCACCCGGGCTGCCATTCTCAGATCTTCGCGGCGGGCGCTGTGTTGAGCGCCGGGATGATGCTCTCACCGTACACACGCAGGGTCTCTTCCTTGTTGTCGTGTTGCAGGTACCCGGCGAACTGGTCGACACCCAGCTCGCGGAGTGCCTCGAGCTTCCTGATGTGATCCGCTTTGGTGCCGAGCACGCAGAACCGGTCGACGATCTCGTCGGGGACGAAGTCGGCGTGGGTGTTGCCCGCGCGGCCGTGCTGGTTGTAGTCGTAGCCCTCGCGCCCGGCGATGTAGTCGGTGAGGGCGCGCGGCACCGCGGAGTCGGCGCCGTACTTGGCGACGATGTCTGCGACGTGGTTGCCGACCATGCCGCCGAACCAGCGGCACTGGTTGCGCATGTGCTCCCAGTCCTCTCCGATGTACATCGGGGCGGCGACGCAGAATTTCACGGATGCCGGGTCCCGGCCTGCCGCTGCCGCCGCCTTCCGCACCGTGCTGATCATCCACTCGGCAACGTCGAGGTCGGCCATCTGCAGGATGAATCCGTCCCCGACCTCTCCCGTGAGCTTGAGCGCGAGCGGCCCGTACGCGGCGACCCACACCTCGAGGGAGCTGCCGAAGCTCCACGGAAAGCGGAGGGTGGCGCCGTTGTACTCGACGGCGCGGGAATTGCCGAGCTCGCGGATGACGTGGATCGCCTCCCGCAGGGTCTTGAGCGTCGCGGGGGCGCCGTTCGTGACGCGCACGGCGGAGTCGCCGCGCCCGATGCCGCAGATCGTGCGGTTGCCGTACATCTCGTTGAGGGTCGCGAAGGTCGATGCGGTGACGGTCCAGTCGCGGGTGGACGGGTTCGTGACCATCGGCCCGACCATGATCTTGCGGGTCTCGGCGAGGATGCGGCTGTGGATCACGTACGGTTCCTGCCAGAGCAGGTGCGAGTCGAAGGTCCAGACGTGGCTGAAGCCGTAGGCCTCTGCGAGCTGCGCGAGCTGCACGACCCTGGCCGATGGCGGGTTGGTCTGCAGCACTGCTCCGAAGTCCATGGGGTTCCCTGCGCTCTGTCGGTGGTGGGCGGTGGGTGGCGGATGCCTGGCCGGCGCGCCTAGATCAGGTACTGGCTCAGGCCGCGCGGCAGGTACCGCCCGTCGCCCTTCGCCCCGAGGTAGCTGTTGCCGTCGACGATGACCTTGCCCCGGCTGAGCACCGTGTCGACGTGCCCGTCGATCTCGTACCCTTCCCAGGCGGAGTGGTCCATGTTCATGTGGTGGGTCTTGCCCAGCCCGATCGAGGTGTGCCCGGCCGGGTCGTAGACGACCACGTCGGCATCCGCCCCCGGCTGGATCACGCCCTTGGTGCCGTAGAGGCCGAACATCCGCGCCGGGGTCGTCGAGGTCAGCTCGACCCAGCGTTCGAGGGTGATCCGCCCCTCGACGACGCCCTGGTAGAGCAGGTCGAGGCGGTGCTCGACCGAGCCGATCCCGTTCGGGATCTTCGAGAAGTCGCCGAGGCCGAGGTCTTTCTGGCCCTTCATGCAGAACGGGCAGTGGTCGGTCGAGACGAGCTGCAGTTCGTTGGTTCGGAGGCTCTGCCAGAGCTCCTCCTGGTGCCCCTCCGCGCGACTGCGCAGCGGCGTGGAGCACACCCACTTCGCGCCCTCGAAGCCCGGGGCGCCGAGGTTCTCCTCGAGCGAGAGGTAGAGGTACTGCGGGCAGGTCTCCCCGAAAACGTTCTTGCCGCGGGAGCGGGCCGCCGCGAGCTGCGCGACGGCCTGCTTCGCGCTGACGTGCACGACGTACAGTGGCGCCCCGGTCAGGTCGGCGAGCATGATCGCCCGGTGGGTGGCCTCCTCCTCGAGCTGCCAGGCCCGCGCGATGCCGTGATAGTACGGGTCGGTCTTGCCCTCTGCGAGGAGTTGACCGACGAGCACGTCGATCGCCGGCCCGTTCTCGGCGTGCATCATCGTCATGAGCCCGGTCTCCGCCGACTTCTGCATCGCCCGGAGGATCTGCGCGTCGTCGGAGTAGAAGACGCCCGGGTAGGCCATGAAGAGCTTGAAGCTCGACACGCCCTCGGCGAGCAGCCCGTCCATGGCCCGCAGCGAGTCCGTGTTGAGGTCGCCGATGATCTGGTGGAAGCCGTAGTCGATGGCGCAGTTCCCCGCCGCCTTGTCGTGCCAGGTCGCGAGGCCGTCGAAGACACGCTGCCCGTAGCTCTGCACGGCGAAGTCGATGATCGTCGTCGTGCCGCCCCACGCAGCGGCGCGGGTGCCGGTCTCGAAGGTGTCTGAGGCCGCGGTGCCGCCGAACGGCAGCTCCATGTGGGTGTGCGCGTCGATGCCGCCGGGGATCACGTACTTCCCGGTCGCGTCGATCACCGTGTCGGCGGATGCCGCGACGTCGAACCCGAAAATGGCGGAGCCGGGGGCGAGCACCGCGACGATCTTCTCGCCGTCGATGAGGACATCCGCTTCTGAACGGCCGGTCGAGCTGACCACAGTGCCGCCCCGGATCAGGGTGCGCCCCACCCGGGCGCTCATGCGCGGGCGATCGGGTCGTAGGAGTCCGGCCTGCGGTCGCGGTAGAACTGCCAGGAGTTGCGCGTCTCGCGGATGAGGCCCAGGTCGAGGTCGCGGATCACGATCTCGTCGGTGTCGGTCGAGGCGATGGCGCCGACGTAGTTGCCGCGCGGGTCGACGAAGTAGGAGCTGCCGTAGAAGGTGACGGCCTCGTCGCCGAATTCCTCGGTTTCGGTGCCGATCCGGTTGTTGGCGCCGATGAAGTACTGGTTGGCGACCGCCGCGGCCGGCTGTTCGAGTTCCCAGAGCCGGTTGGACAGGCCGGGCTTGGTGGCCGAGGGGTTGAAGACGATCTCGGCGCCGTTCAGGCCGAGGATGCGCCAGCCCTCCGGGAAGTGCCGGTCGTAGCAGATGTAGACGCCGATCTTGCCGACCGCGGTGTCGAAGACCGGGTAGTCGAGGTTGCCGGGACGGAAGTAGAACTTCTCCCAGAACTGCGGGAGGTGCGGGATGTGGTGCTTGCGGTACTTGCCGAGGTAGCTCCCGTCGGCGTCGATCACGGCGGCGGTGTTGTAGAGCACGCCTGCCTGCTCCTCCTCGTAGACCGGAAGCACGATCACGATGTGGTGCTCTGCGGCGAGCGCCTGGAACCGTTCGACGAGGGGGCCCGGAACGCTCGTCGCGTAGCCGTAGTACTGGGGGTCCTGGATGATGCCGAAGTAGGGGCCGTGGAAGAGCTCCTGGAAGCAGATCACCTGCGCTCCCTGCGCGGCCGCCGAGCGTACGAATCCCTCGTGCTTGGCGATCATCGACGCTTCGTCGCCGGTCCAGGTGGCCTGGGTGATCGCGGCTCTCACAATGTTCCCGCCCTTGCCGGCCGCATCCGCGCGGATCTTCGCGCTGGCCGGGGTATTGGATCCGTCGGACATGTCTGCCTCCACCAAGTCACTACTGCGAGATAACTGAAACGTCCGCCGAAACGTCCGGCGTGCTGAGTGCGTGTGGATCATCCTGTCGCCCAACGGGCCGGGAGGCAAGCACTCAGCGAAACCGTTATCCGGCGCTGGTACCATTCAGAAAGTCCCGCCCGGCCACCGAAGGTCTCATGACACGTCTCCCGTTCTTCCGCGGGCCCCGCGCTTCTCGCGCCTGGCCGGCGCTCATTGCTGCCACGGCGCTCACCGCCCTCCTCGGAGGCTGCGCGACCACGAGCCCGATTCCCGCAGGCCCCGCCCCGGATGCGGTCACGGCCAGCCCCACCCCAACGTCGAAGCCGGCCTACCCGCTCACGATCGAGAACTGCGGCACGACGGTCACGGTCACGAAGGCCCCGAGCCGGATCGTGTCGATCAAGTCCTCGGCCACGGAACTTCTCCTCGCGCTCGGCCTCGGCGACAAGATCGTCGGCACCGCGTTCCTCGACGGTCCGCTCCCGCAGGCGCTCAGCTCGATCGGCACCAACCTCAAGGTCGTCAGCGACTTCCTGCCCAGCCAGGAGGCCGTGCTCGCCCTGAACCCTGATTTCGTCTTCGGCGGGTGGGAGTCCAACTTCGCCGCTGACGGCGTCGGCACCCGCGACACCCTCGCCGCGGTCGGCATCGGCAGCTATGTCGCGCCGTCGGCCTGCAAGGGCGCCGACCAGCCCAATCCGCTCACCTTCGACACCGTCTTCGGGGAGATCACCCAGGCCGGCGCCGTTTTCGGGGCCCCCGAGGCAGCCGCACGGCTCGTCGCCACCCAGCGCAAGGAGCTCACGACGCTCTCCCCCGCGACGACGAAGACCTCTGCGCTCTGGTATTCGAGCGGCGTCGACAGCCCGTACGTCGGTGCCGGGATCGGTGCGCCGCAGATGATCATGGATGCCGCCGGACTCACGAACGTCTTCGCGAGCGTGAAGGACACCTGGACCTCCGTCGGCTGGGAATCCGTCGTCGCTGCCGATCCGAGCGTGATCGTGCTCGTCGACGCGACCTGGAACACGGCAGAGTCGAAGATCAAGACCCTCGAGACCAACCCCGCGACGAAGAACCTCACCGCGGTGAAGAACAAGCGGTACATCACCCTCCCGTTCGCTTCGACGGAGGCCGGCATCCGCAACGTCGAGGCCGCGGCAACGACGATCGACCAGCTGGCCGACCTCAACTCGCTGAGCAAGTAGTCGGTGACTGCGGGCACGGACTCCGTGGCGGGACGGACCCGGCCGGCCGCATCCGCTCGCCGGAACGGCCGCTTCGGGCTGTGGCTCGCGCTCGCCCTGGCCGCGCTTGTGCTCGTCTCCGCGCTGGCCGTGACGATCGGGCCCGCTCCGGTGAACCTGGCGGATGTCGCAGGCAGCCTCGCGGCGCACCTCGGCTTCCCGCACTCCGGCACGGTGCCCGTCCTCACTGACGCGATCGTCTGGCAGCTGCGGCTCCCCCGGGTGCTGACCGCGGCGTTCGTCGGTGCGGGCCTCGCCCTGAGCGGCGCGGTCATGCAGAGCGTGACCCGCAACCCGCTCGCCGACCCGTACCTTCTCGGGCTGTCCTCAGGGGCGTCGCTCGGCGCGGTCTGCGTCGTGATTCTCGGCGTCGGGGTCGCACTCCCGCTCGCCGCCTTCGCCGGCGCACTCGCCGCGCTCATCGCGACGCTCTCCATTGCCAGGGTCGGCGGAACGATCACGCCCGGCCGGGCCGTACTCGCCGGCCTCGCGATCGCCCAGCTCGGCGCGGCGGGCACCTCCTTCGTGATCTTCTGGTCGGCCAAGGGCGACTCCTACCGGGAGATCCTGAACTGGCTGCTCGGCTCCCTCGCCGGCAGTTCCTGGGCCACGGTCCTCATCGCCGGGAGCGCGCTCCTCCTCGCCGGCACCGGGCTCGTGCTCGCCGCGAGCCGGCTGGACGCCTTCGCCTTCGGCGACACCGCCGCGGCCTCGCTCGGAGTCGACGTCAACCGCACCCGGTGGGCGCTCCTCGGCACGGTGGCACTGCTGACCGGGGCGATGGTCGCCGTGAGCGGTGCGATCGGGTTCGTCGGGCTGATCCTCCCGCACCTCGTGCGCGGGCTCAGCGGGCCGGGGCACCGCAGGCTGCTGCCGCTCGTCGCGGTATATGGCGCGGTGTTCCTCGTGATCGCGGACACCCTCGCCCGAACGGTCTTCGACCCGCGCGAGCTGCCGGTGGGCATCATCACCGCCCTGATCGGGGTTCCGGTGTTCATCGCGCTGATCAAGAGCCGGAAGTCCGTTTCATGGGTGTAGTCATCGAGCGGGTGTCGTTCCGCGTCGGCGGGCGCACGATCCTGGACGACGTCTCCGCGATCATTCCGACCGGCTCGGTGACGGGCCTGCTCGGCCCGAACGGCGCGGGAAAGTCCACACTGCTGCGCCTCATCGCGGGCCTGCACACCCCGACGAGCGGGCGGATCACCCTCGACGACGCACCCCTGGCGACCCTCGGCCGACGCGAAACCGCCCGCCGGATCGCCCTCCTCGAGCAGAACGCGAGCCCCACGATCGACCTGCTCGTGCGCGAGGTCGTCCTCCTCGGTCGTATTCCGTACCGCTCCGGAATCTTCGGCGGCTTCGACGGCGCCGAGGACCTGCGCATTGTCGCCGAATCGCTCGCCCAGGTCGGCGGCACCGACCTCGCCGACCGAAGCTGGGGCACTCTGAGCGGCGGCGAGCAGCAGCGGGTGCAGATCGCCCGCGCGCTCGCCCAGCGGCCGAACCTGCTCCTGCTCGACGAGCCGACCAACCACCTCGACATCGGCGGCCAGCTCGGTCTGCTCGCCCAGGTGCGGGACCTCGGCCTCACCGCCGTCCTCGCCCTGCACGACCTCAACCTCGCCGCCGCATACTGCGACCAGATCCTGTTGCTCGCCGACGGCCGCCTGGCAGCCGCAGGCACACCCGCCGATGTCCTGGTCCCAAGAGTCATCGCCAAGGTCTACGGCGTCGACAGTTTCGTCGTCCCGCACCCCCGCGGCGGGCATCCGTCCCTGCTCTTCGCCCCCTCACCCCCCGCCCCGCCCGTTCGCGAAAGCGGGTGAATCGTCGTTATGACCCATCGAAAACGACGATTCACCCGCTTTCGCGGCAGCAGGACGACAGCAGGAGGATAGGGACATGACGAAGATCACGGTACTGGCGGGCGGGATCGGCGGGGCCCGGTTCACGCGGGGGCTGCTGCACTACCTCGCGGCGAGCGACCCCTCCGCGCGGGTGACGGTCATCGTCAACACCGGCGACGACATGTGGCTCGATGGCCTGCGGATCTGCCCCGACCTCGACACGGTGATGTACACCCTCGGCGGCGGCATCAACGAGGAGCAGGGCTGGGGCCGCCCGGACGAGTCCCGCCGCACCTCGGCCGAGATCGCGGCGTACGGGCGCGGCTGGTCGTGGTTCACGCTCGGCGACCTCGACCTCGCGACCCACATCGTGCGCACCGACCTGCTGCGCTCCGGCTCCACCCTGAGCGAGGCGACCGCGTTCCTCTGCGAGCGCTGGCAGCCCGGAGCCCGCCTCCTGCCGATGAGCGACCAGCCCGTCGAGACCCATGCGCGCCTCGCAGCGGATGCCGACGAGCACCGCGCCGGGGACCTGATCCATTTCGAAGAATGGTGGGTCCGGTATCGGGCGAGCGTGCCGGTCAGCCAGTTCGTGCAGCGCGGGCTCGACACGGCGGAGGCCGCGCCCGGCGTGCTCGAGGCGATCCTGGAGGCGGACCTCGTGATCCTGCCGCCGTCGAACCCCGTGGTCTCGATCGGCACGATCCTTGCGATCCCGGGCATCCGTGACGCCCTGCGATCCACGCCCGCCCGCGTCGTCGGCGTCTCGCCGATCATCGCGGGAGCCGCCGTCCGCGGCATGGCCGACGCGTGCCTCCAGACCATCGGCGTCGCCACGACCGCTGCGGCCGTCGGCCTGCACTACGGCGCCCGGTCCACCGGCGGCATCCTCGACGGCTGGCTCGTCGACGAAACGGATGCCGCGGCGCTGCCCGCTCTCGCGGCCGCCGGGATCCGCTCACTCGCGGTGCCGCTTTGGATGCACGACCTGGACACGACGGCGGAAATTGCGGCAACATTGTTCCGGATCGCGTCGCCTGCGCGGGGGATACACTAAGTCAGGCTAATTATTCTTCAAGCTAACTAATTTGCCCCCGGTTCAGCGCTCGATTCCGGTCGGCCTACCGGAAGGACCCTACTGTCATGCCCGCACATCTCGACTCCGCGTTGCACGGCGGCTCGATCACCGCCGTCGTCGGAGCTGTCCCCGGCATGCCGGCATACGTCGCCGCGCTCATCGTCGGCGCCATCATCGTCGCGGCCGCCGTCGCGATCGTTCTGATCGTCGTGCGGCACCGCGCAGCGCGCCGCAGCGCAGCCAGCGCCTCCACTGGGTCCGGCTCGACCGACACGGCCAGCGCGTCCGGCGCGGCCTCGGATGCCACGGGCACCCCGGGCCACCCGGCCGGCGCGGCCCCGACCACCATCGGGAACGCCCCGGGCAGCACCCAGACGACCGCACCCGGCTCCGATGCCGTCCACGCTCCCGCTTCGGCCGGAACGCCGGGCGCATCCGCTCTCGCCTCGGCCGCCGTATCCGCCCCGGCGCCGTCCCTGGTGCACCCGAGACATGAGCCCGTCGTCATCAGCACGCCGCACCCCAAGCGAAAACTCGCCACGATGACGATGCCGCTCACCACGGCGATCCCGATCGTGCCGACCACCTCAACCGGCTCGGTGTCGACCGGCAAGAAGACCGTGCTCGACTACATCGACGAGCGCACCATCGTGCTCGACGTCGAGGAGACCGACCGGGACCGGATGATCCGCACCCTCGCCGGCATGATGAGCACGACCGGGCGGATCACCGACGTGGGGCTCGTCGCCCAGGCCGCGTTCCGCCGCGAGACCCACGGCACCACGAGCATGGGCAACGGCATCGCGATCGCGCACGCCAAGTGCGACTCCGTCGTCGCCCCGGTGCTCGCTTTCGCGCGCAGCAAGCACGGCATCGACTGGAACTCAGCGGACGGCGAGAAGGCGACGCTGATCTTCATGATCGCCGTGCCCAAGGCCTCGGCAGGAACCGAACACCTCCGGGTGCTGTCCCAGCTCTCGCGCTGCCTCGCGAAGCCGGCGTTCCGCGCCGCGATCCAGTCCGCGCAGACCCCGGCCGCCGTGCTCGAGGCCCTCGCGATCAGCGCCAACCTCAAGAAGCCCGAGCAACCCCAGCCCTAGCCCGATCCGGCCGTCATCCCAGCTCCAGCTCCAGCTCCAGCGATCGTCAGTCTTCCGAATTCAGGAGTTGCGGCCGCCAGACTGCAGCACTTCCCGGAGCAGTGCGGCGGGGGCGGGCACCGCGGGCGCAACTCCTGAATTCGGCACGCCCACTGTCGAAGGTGACGCTCGGTCGTGTCTGCACGCGCGGCTCAGGCGCGGGCGCGGATGCGGGGGGCCAGGTCGCGCTCGAAGGCCGTCAGGAACCGCTCCTGGTCGTGGCCGGGCGCGTGGAAGACCAGGTGGTTGAAGCCGGCATCGATGTACTCGCCGATCGCCGCGACCGTCTCGTCGGGGTCAGAGCCCACGATCCAGCGCTTGGCGACCTGCTCGATCGGCAGGGCATCCGCGGCCGCCTCCATCTCCGACGGGTCGGTGATGTCGTGCTTCTGCTCGGGCGTGAGCGACAACGGGGCCCAGAACCGGGTGTTCTCGAGCGCGAGCGCCGGGTCGGTGTCGTAGGAGAGCTTGATCTCGATCATCCGGTCGATCGTGGCCGCATCCCGCCCGGCCTTCTCCGCGCCGGCCGCGACAGCCGGTAACAGCTTCTCGGTGTAGAGCTCCATGCCCTTGCCCGAGGTGCAGATGAAGCCGTCCCCCGACCGGCCCGCATAGCCCGCCACGAGGGGTCCGCCCGCGGCGATGTACACCGGGATGCCTCCCTCGGGTCGGTCATAGATGCTCGCGTCATGGGTGCTGTAGTACTCGCCCTCGAAGCTCACCTTGTCCTCCGACCAGAGCGCGCGCATCAGCGCGATCGACTCGCGCAGCCGGGCGTAGCGTTCCTTGAACTCGGGCCAGTCCTGGGCGCCTGCGCCGCGGAACCCGGTCGCGATCTCGTTGAGGGCCTCTCCCGTCCCGACACCGAGCATGATCCTGCCCGGGTAGAGGCAGCCGAGCGTCGCGAAGGCCTGGGCGATCACGGCGGGGTTGTACCGGAACGTCGGCGTCATCACCGAGGTGCCGATCTGCACCCGTGTCGTGCGCTCCCCGACGGCCGCCATCCAGGCCAGAGAGAACGGGGCGTGGCCGCCGGTGTGCCGCCAGGGCTGGAAGTGGTCACTCACCGCGACCGATTCGAAACCGTGCCGCTCGGCGGCGACGGCGATCTCGACCAGCTCACGCGGGGCGAACTGCTCGGCGGAGGCCTTGTATCCGAGTTTCAGAGGAAGCATGATGCTCATTTCTCGAGGGGGCGATCGGGGGACGGAACCAGGGCTGCGGGCGGTGGGACGGGCGACTCCTGCTGGGCCGAGTCCTGCGGGGCGGCGGATGCTGCGGTGAGCAGGGCGGACGTGTACGGTCCGGCACCCAGTCGTTCGACCAGGGCCAGGTCGGCCGGGGTGTCGACGTCGCGGCGGATTCCGGACCCGGCCGGCAGCGTGAGCGGAACGTGCCCGGCTGCCTCGTGCGCCGCGCGTGAGCCGGAGCCGAAACGCGGGCTGATCGGCACCCCGGCGAGCGCGAGCAGGGTCGTGGTGCCGGTCCGGTCGGCATCCGGCACCATCGACCGCTCGTGGTGGGCAGCAAGCGCGAGCGTCCGTTCGACGTCATCCGCGGTGAGGGCAGGCAGGTCTCCGGTGATGACGGCGCGGTGCGCAGCGGGGAACTCCGCAGCGGCCGCGGCCAGTCCCACGTCGATCGCGGCGTTGAGCGGGTCGACCGGGTCCCGAACCTCGGCGACGATGTGCGCGCCCAGGCGGGCGAGTCGCGCGCCGAGGACGGTGTCCCCGGTCACGACGAAGACGGCAAGGACCGGGGCGGCTGCGGCGAGGGCAGCAACGGTGTCGAGGGCGAACGCGTCGGCGAGCTCGGCACGGTCCGGGCCGGCGCCGCCGAGGCGTGTCTTCGCGCCAGGGTTTCCCTTGACCGGAACCACGACCACCCAGCTCACGGCAGGTCGGCTTCCGCGGCGGTGAGTCCGGCGGCCAGTCCGGCCGCGTAGCCCCTGGTGTAGCCGAGGGCCTCGGCCTCCGCGCTGCCGAGCCGGAACATGTCGGTCTCGCTCGGGCGCAGCAGAATAGCCGCCCCGCGATCGACAACACCCGATCTGGCGGTGACGGGGTCAGCGGCCGGGAGCGGCAGGACCAGCCGGCCGAGCCCCCGGATCACGGCGACCGGGTTGCCGCTCGCCTTGCCCTTGACGAGGTCGGCGGCGCCGGCGATCTCGTCGCCGACGGCGGGCGCGGTGACGTTGAGGAGTTTGCCGGCGGCATCCGTCGTGCCGCGCAGGTCGTCGAGCACGGCGACGCCGGCCGCGCCGATCGCGATGTCGGTCTGGCCCTCGCGCCAGGGGCGCCCAGCGGTGTCGGTGATGATGACACCGAGGCGGAGCCCGGTGCGTGCCCGCACCGCGGCGCAGAGGGCGCGGGCGGAGGCATCCGGATCGGCCGGAAGGAGCAGCACGAAGCCCTCGGGGGTGTTGCTCGCGTCGACGCCGGCCGCGGCCATCACGAGGCCCTGCCGGTTCTCGACGATGCGGGTCACGCCACCCGGGTACGCGCGGGTCGCGACGACACGCACGGTCTCCTCGGTGATCGCCTGCTCGCGGTCGGCCGCCGCGCGCAGGCGGCCCTCGGCCTTGGAGACGATCTTGCTCGTGACCGCGAGGATGTCGCCGTCACTCAGCAGGGTGCCCCCAGCGACTCCGGCGGCCGCGACTTCTGCAGCGGCGAGGATCAGCCCGGCGAGGTCGGCGCCCGCCGCGACCTCGGGAATCCCCTCGAGGGCGAAAACGCTCAGTTCGCCGCGCACCGGTCCCGCTTTCCGCTCATCCTTCGATCCTGTCACGTCCCGTAACCGCCCGGAGGTCCCGGCTCTTCCCGACTCGTCGCAGATCGAAGTTCCCACGTCACGTGAACGTCGATGTGCGACACCTCACGAGCCACCCTCGTTCGCGGGGCGAAATAAAGTTAGTTAAGCTTATGAAATTGAGCTGCGGTGTTCACGGAGATTCCGGTCGACCTCGGCCCGGAAGGACTCTCGAGCCATGCCCGAACCCCTCACCGCGACAACAGCACCACATCGACTCCTGATCCTGGGCCTCACGGCCTGCCCCACCGGCATCGCGCACACCTACATGGCTGCCGAGAAGCTATCGGCCGCGGCGGCCGAACTCGGCTATGACATGAAGGTCGAGACGCACGGCTCCGTCGGCGTCGAAGGCGCCTTCAGCCCGGCCGACATCGACCGTGCCGACGCCGTCGTGATCGCGGCAGACACCAGGATCGACCCGTCACGCTTCGCGGGCAAGCGGATCATCTCCGTCGGGGTGGCCGACGGCATCCACCGCCCTGCCGCTTTGATCCGGGAGGCCCTCGCCGCCGCGCCGTCAGCGGCCGCCGACGGACCCGACGGCTCGGCCGGGAATACCCCCGCCCCGACCACCGGACGGTCAGACGTCGGCGGCACCCTGTACCGCGCCCTGATGAACGGCGTCTCCTACATGATCCCGTTCGTCGTGGTCGGCGGGCTGCTGATCGCCATCTCGCTCTCCCTCGGCGGCGAGGCGACCCCGAAGGGTCTCGTCATCCCGGAGGGCAGCTTCTGGTTGACGATCAACCAGATCGGCGTGCTCGGCTTCACCCTGATGGTGCCGATCCTCTCCGGGTTCATCGCCTACGCGATCGCCGACCGGCCCGGGCTCGCGCCGGGCATGATCTGCGGCTGGATCGCCACGACAGGGTCGTTCTACCACTCCGAGTCCGGCGCCGGCTTCATCGGCGGCATCGTCACCGGGTTCCTCGTCGGTTTCGTCGCCCTCGGCATCAAGAAGATCCCCGTGCACCGGTACATCAAGCCGATCATGCCGATCCTCGTGATCCCCGTGCTCACCACCGTGATCGTCGGCGGCGCCTTCGTGCTCGCCCTCGGCCAGCCGATCAGCTGGGTCTTCTCCACCATGAGCACGTTCCTCACCGGCCTGCAGGGCGGCAGCGCGATCGTGCTCGGCCTGATCCTCGGCGCGATGGTCGCCTTCGATATGGGCGGCCCGGTCAACAAGACCGCGTTCCTCTTCGGCAGCGCCCTGATCGCGACAGGGAACCCGGCCCCGATGGGCATGGTCGCCGCCGCGATCGCCGTCCCGCCACTCGGGATGGGCCTGGCCACCCTGATCCGCGGCCGCTACTTCTCCAAGCCGGAGCGTGAGGCCGGGATCGCCGCCCTGTTCATGGGGTTCTTCGGCATCACAGAAGGCGCCATCCCGCTCGCAGCCGCCAAGCCGCTGCAGGTCATCCCCGCGAACATGCTCGGCGGAGCCGTCGCCGGCGGCATCGCAGCCCTCTTCGCGGTCACCGACTCCGTGCCGCACGGCGGACCGATCGTCGCCGTCTTCGGCGCCGTCTCCGGGGTGCCGATGTACTTCGCGGCCCTGCTCATCGGTGCCGTCGTCACCGCCCTCGTCTCTCTGCTGCTCCTCGGAATGTCCGCGCGCAGGGCCGAACGCCACACGCGGCAGGCCGCCGCGGAGACATCCGTCTCGACGGCACCACAGGCAGTGCCGGCACCGGCCCCGGCCCCGGCACCGGCACCGAAGACGGTTCTCGACTACATCGACGAAGACACGATCGTGCTCGACCCCGCCGAGACCGACCGCGACGCGACGATCCGCACCCTCGTCGGCCGGATGGGCGCCACCGGCCGCGTCACCGACGCAGGCGTCGTCATCCAGGCGGCCCTCGCCCGCGAGAAGCTCGGCACCACGGCCGTCGGAGACGGCATCGCGATCCCGCACGCCAAATCGGACGGCGTGAGCGCCCCGATCCTGGCCTTCGCCCGCAGCAGGCACGGCGTCGCCTGGAACGCGCCCGATGGCACCCCGGCCACGCTGATCTTCCTGATCGCCGTTCCGGAGGCGGCGGCCGGAACCGAGCACCTCACCGTGCTCGCCCAGCTGTCCCGCGCCCTGATGAAGCCCGCCTTCCGCGCCGCACTGCAGTCGGCAGCGACCCCGGCGGACGTGCTCGCGGCGCTGGCCGCGCAGGTCGGCCCGAAGCCGGCATCCGTCAAATAGGCTGGGCGCATGCGCATCGCCACCTGGAACGTCAACTCCATCCGAGCCCGCTCCGCCCGTGTCGTCGACTGGCTCGTGCGCGAGGACATCGACGTGCTCGCCATGCAGGAGATCAAGTGCAAGCCGGAGCAGTTCCCCTCCGACGTCTTCGAGGAGGCCGGCTACGAGCTCGCCATCCACGGCCTCAGCCAGTGGAACGGCGTCGCCTTCGCGAGCAGGCACCCCGTGACGGATGTCGCAACGAGCTTCCCCGGCATGCCCGGCTTCCTGAAAGGCCAGGAAGGCCCCGGGCTGCCGCTCGAGGCCCGTGCGCTCGGGGTCACGGTGAATGACCTGCGGCTCTGGAGCCTCTACGTTCCGAACGGGCGCGCGCTCGACGACCCGCACTACGCGTACAAGCTCGACTGGCTCGCGAAGCTCGACGAGCACACCCGCGCCGAACTCGCCGCCCGCCCCGATCTCGCCCTCGCGCTGATGGGCGACTGGAACGTGGCCCCCCTCGACTCCGACGTCGGCGACCCGACGCTGGTCCCCGGGGTGTCGACGCACATCTCACCGCCGGAACGGGCCGCCTTCGAGGCCTTCGCCGCCGCAGGGCTGACCGACCCCGTGCGCACCCTCGTGCCGGAGGGCTTCACCTACTGGGACTACAAGCAACTGCGGTTCCCGCGCAACGAGGGCCTCCGCATCGACTTCATCCTCGGCTCACCGGCGTTCACCGACCTCGTCACCGCCGCGAGCATCCACCGGAACGAACGCAAGGGTGACGCACCGAGCGACCACGTGCCCGTCGTCGTCGACCTCACCCTCGACGACGAGGACGACGACCGCCCGATGATCTTCTGACCCTTTCGGGCGAGATGCCGCGACCGTCGGGGATACTGGAAGCATGTCTTCCGTATCGCCGGGGAACGACGGCAATCCGGCGGCGGCCGGGCCGTCCGATTCCGTCACCGTCTCCATCACGCGCCGGGTGCAACCCACCCGGATAGCCGAGGCGACCCACTGGGCCCAGCAGGGCATGGACCTCGCGAGCGCGTTCCCCGGCTTCCTCGGCTCCGGCTGGGTGCGCACGAGCGCGGACTCGCTCAGTTGGCACATGCTCTACCGTTTCGACAACTCCGATTCACTGGATGCCTGGGAAGGCTCCGATGAGCGCGCCGAGTGGCTCGCCCAGGGCGTCGACTACATCCTCGACTCGCGCGTGCAGAAACGCACCGGCATCGAAGGCTGGTTCGACACCCCGCAGGAGGGCGCGGACTCGGGCATCTACCAGCCCTCGCAGTGGAAGCAGACCGTCGCGATCGGCCTCGGCTTCTTCCCGACCAACGTGGTCTTCACCTTCCTCGTCACACTCGCGATCCCCGAGTGGGGCGGCTACCCGATCGTGCCCCGCATCCTGATGACGACCCTCGTGATGGCGCCCACGATGACCCTGCTCGTGATGCCGTGGATCACGCGGTGGCTCCGCCCGTGGCTGACCCGGCCGCCGGCATCCGCCTACCGCCGCCCACAGGTCTAGACCACCCGCAGCTCTAGGCGGCCGGCGCGAGCAGGGCCGCGATCACGAGCAACGCCGGGATGGCGGCGATCGTCGTCACGAGCACGGTGTCGCGGGCGACGACCATGCCGCGGTCGTACCGGGCCGCATAGTTGAAGACGTTCTGCGCGGTCGGCAGGGCGGCGACCGTCACGACCGCGAACAGCTCTGCGGGGCCGAGCCCGAAGACGAATCGGCCGAAGGCCCAGGCCACGACCGGCATCACGGCCACCTTGAGCGTCGCCGCGAGCGCGACCTGCTTCCTCCCTGAGCCGGGTCGCAGGATCCGGTCGCCGTGCAGTGACATGCCGAACGAGAGAAGGACCATCGGGACACCGGCCCCTCCGAGGATGTCGAGGGGTGCGAACACGGCGTCCGGGATCGGGATCCGGAATACGGCCACGATCAGACCGGACAGGGAGGCGAGGATCAGCGGGTTCCGGAACGGCTGGGTCAGGATCGACCGGACCGAGACCCGGCCGCTCGTCGCGACGTCGAGGATGCCGAGCAGGATCGGCGCGAAGACGAGCAGCTGCAGGAGGAGCACCGGGGCGACGTAGTGCGCACTGCCGAGCACGTAGATCGCTACGGGCAGGCCGATGTTGTTCGCGTTGACGTAGCCGGCTCCCGCGACGCCGAGCGCGGTTTCCGCCACGCGGTCCCGGCGCCGGCTCCCACCGATCGCCCTGCGGCGCACGAGGAACCGGCTGGCCGCGAGGTAGACCACGACGATGACCAGGACGGTGCACAGGGTGGTCAGGAGGAACCAGGAGAACAGCACCCGGACATCCGTGTGGCTCAGGACGGTGAACATCAGCGCGGGCATCGCCACGAAGAAGGCGACCCGATTGAGCACGAACCCGGCCGTCGGGCCAGCGAACCCCGCACGCTCGATGAGGTAGCCCATCAGGATCACGAATCCGATGATGGAGAACCCGACCAGGACGCCGCTCATTACTCCCAGATTAGGGGACAGTTCTGCTGCAGGAGAGCGCGAGTCTTGCCAGCGGTCACGCCACAGCCGTACGCTCGAAGCATGCCTCATCTCAGCGTTCCGGGTGCGTCGATGTACTACGAGACCGAAGGTGCGCTGTCGTCGCCGGCGATCCTGCTGCTGCACGCCGGCATCGCGAACCTGCGCATGTGGGACCCCCAGGTCGCAGCCCTCGCCGCCAGGCATTTCGTGGTGCGGTTCGATGCGCGCGGCTTCGGGCAGACCACGACCGAGAACGTCGCGTTCTCCAACCGGGCGGATGCCGTCGCGCTGCTCGATCATCTCGGCATCGCGTCCGCGACCCTCGTCGGCTGCTCGCGCGGAGGGTCGATCGCGATCGACATCGCCCTCGAGAGCCCGGACAGGGTCGCCGGGCTCGTCACGATCGGGTCCGGCCCGAGCGGTTTCCCCGAAGTCGAGCTCACCGAGCTCGAGGACGCCCGCTTCGACGAACTCGACGAGGCCTTCGACGCCCGTGACTGGCACCGGCTCGCCCGGCTGGAGGTTGCGCTGTGGGCGATCGGCACGACCAGGGAGGAGAAGGCCCTCGATCCCGAGTTCGTGTCGACGGCCTACGCGCTCAACCGGGTCAATGTCGTGCACGCCGAGGAGAACCCGATCCCGATCCCGCTCGAACCGCCCGCGAGCAACCGGGTGATCGATATCGAGGTTCCCGCGCTCGTGACGGTCGGCGAGTTCGACGTGACGCCCGCGCTCGCCCAGTACGAGTACCTGCTGTCGACGCTGCCCTTCGCGAGCGGCTGCACCTTCCGCGACGCCGCGCATCTGCCGAGCGTCGAACTCCCTGACGAGTTCGAGCGGGTGCTCCTCGACTGGCTCACCTCGAACGGCCTCTAGCCCCCGTCGCCCCGCCCCGCCCCGCCCGGAGCATCCGCTCGCACTCCCGCGAGAGCGGAGTTATGGCCCTTAAAACGCTGGTTTAGGGGCCACAACTCCGCTCTCGCGGAACGACAGGGGGCGCGGGCGGAGACGGGAGCGGTTGTCCACAGGCCGAACGGGGCATCCCGCCAGCGGGCGGCGACACGCTAACCTGTGGGGGCAGTCCACATCAAGCGAGGGGCAACGATGTCAGACCCGGCCGGCGGCGATTCAGCCGCACCCGATCCATTCGCGCAGCACGCGGGCACGGTGCTCTGGCCCGGCTCGCTCCGCGACCTGACCGACACGACCCTGTGCCCGGCCTGCCAGACCCCGCTCGCGCCATACGGGTGCCCGTCCTGCGGGCTCGACCTGCGGCATCCGGTCGCCGCCGAGCTGCTGGCCGTGTCAACGGATGCCGCGAAACTGCTCGACCGGCGCGTGGCGCTGATCGGGCGCCTGCGTTTCGACGCCGCCCGGGCCCGGGCCGCCGCCCAACAGGTGCAGCACACGCCGACCGCGCCGGCTCCGGCGCCTCCCCTGTCCTGGCTCCCCCAACCGCCGGCGACTGCTCCCCTGGTGGTCCCGATCGCGGCTTGGGCTTCGACCGCGCCATCGGTGCCGGTTCCGTCAGAGCACGCGACGCCGACGCCCTCCCGATCAGCGCCCGCGCTGTCCACGCCGGCGCTGTCCACGCCGGCCCACCAGTCCCCGCCGCGGCAGGCACTCCCGAAGGCCGCACCGGCGCCGCGGGACCCCTCGCTCCCGCCGAAACGGTCGAGCGTGCAGATCCTGCTGCTCGTGGTCGGGGTCACGCTCGTGTCGGTCGCCGCGATCTTCTTCCTCACGGTCGCCTGGATCTTCGCCGGGCTCCTCGTGCGTTCCCTCATCGTCGGGGCATTCACGGCCGGGGCGCTGGTCACGGCCGCGGTGCTCAAGCGCCGCGGACTCGGGGTCACGGCGGAGGGCATCGGCGCCCTCGCGGTCGTGCTCGTGCTGCTCGACGCCTGGTCCCTCCGGCAGAACGACCTCTTCGGGCTCGGCGCGGCGGAGTCCGACGGCTACTGGGGGGTGACGCTCCTCGTGTGCACCGGGCTGTTCCTCGGCTGGCACGCCGTATCCGGGCTGCGGGTTGCGAGTGTCGCCGGCTTCGCGGCCGCCGCGCCCGGGCTCGGCCTGCTCGTCTCCGCCGCGGCGGTCGGCCAGGACGACCTGACCCGGGTCTACCTCGCGTTCCTCGGGGCATCCGTCGGCGCGCTCATCCACCGCTTCACGCGGGCGTCGCCGTCGACGGAAACCGCCGCGCCGGTCGGTCGTTGGCCAGGCGCCGACCGGGCGCCCGAGCGGGCGATCGTGTTCGGTTTCGCCGTCGTGTCGCTGCTCGGTGCCCTCGCAACGGCCCCGTTCGTGGACACGGGCAGCGAACTCTCCCCGCTCTGGCTGCTCGGCGCGGTCGCGCTCGTCGCCGCCGTGCACTCCGTCACGATCCTCGGGGTGCGCGCGGTACCTCCGGCCCAGGCCCCGGCCGACCCTGCCCAATCCGTCGCCTCAGCCTCTGCCCCGGCCGGCCCGGGCGCAGGCTCGCTCGCCTTCGCCTGCTTCTGTTCGGCCGTCGCGGCCCTCGCGCTCGCCCTGATCGCCCTGATCGTCGCGATCCGCACCACCAGCATCCCGCTCCTTGTCACGGCGCCCCTGCTGGTCGCGCTCACCCTCGCGCTCGGCCTGGAGCTCGTGTCCAACCGCGCCGCCGGTCCGCGGCGCACCGCCGAGCGCGTCGCGGCCCTGACGGCGGCCCTCGCCGCGGGCTATTTCGCCCTCGCGACGGTCTCCAGCGCCGCGTGGCCGCTCGGCGTCGCGCTCGTGCGTGGCCTGACTGTGTTCGCGAGCGACCCGGGCAGGCCGTTCAACCCGCTCCTCTCCTCGTTCGACGAGCTGGACAACCCGGTCGGCCCGAACAGTCTCTGGGCCCTCAGCGCCCTCGTCGCAGCCGGCGCCCTGGCCGCCGTCATCTGGCACGCCGGGGGGCTGCTGCACGCTCGCACGCGCCTGGTCGCGGCGGTTTTCGCGGCTACTCTCGTGCTCGCGGTCCCGTTCGCGGGGCAGCTCCCCGGCTCGGTATGGCTGGTCACCCTGCTCTTCGGGCTGCTCGGCGGCGGCGCGCTATTCGCCCTGCTCGCGCACCAGCGCGACCGGCTGCCGCTCGGTTCCCTCCGTCCCATCGTGCTCACCCTCGTCATCGTGAGCGTCTCCCTCGGTTTCCTGGTCGGCTGGGCGCGGTCGGACACCTGGTGGATCGGCACAGCCACCGGCATCCTCGCGCTCGTCGTCGCCCGCGGCCTGCTCGGCAACGTCCAAGAAGCCCACATCGCGGGAACCCCCGACCGCCCCGCGCACAGCGGGCGGGAACAGGGACGCGGCGCGCTCCTGGCGGGCGCGCTCCTGCTCACCCTGCTCGCCGTCGTCGTCGCGCCGTGGGCGCTCACCCTCGGCGCCCGGCCGCCGGCGACCGTGCTGCTCGTGGACCAGCTGCGCGGCCTCACCCTCGCGACCGCGCTCCTCCAGCTTTTCTTCGCGGTGCCGCTGCCCCGCTGGGTGCAGCCCACCGAGCGCCGCTGGGCCTTCCGGACCCTGCTCGCCCCCACGATCCTGGCCTTCGCCCTGCCCGTCGGGGACCTCGCCGCCGCCCTCGACCCGACCGGTCGCGCCGTCCTGCTGCAGCCCGAACCGGCAGCGGCCATCATCCACACTGTGCTGCTGCTCACTGCCGCCGTGCTCTGGCTCACGCTCCGCGGCAACCGCGCCGCCGCTCCCATCGAGCGGCTCACCGCGATCGTCGCGATCGCCCCGGTGCTGTTCCTGCTGTTCGGCGCCGTGCTCCGGGCAGCGGATGCCCCCGCCACCGTCGCCGACGTGGCCGCGCCGGCCGCCGCCATCCTGTGCTGCGCCCTCGGGCTCACGCTCGGGTCGCTCGCGCTACGCACGTCGCCCGGGACGGTGTCCCGCGGCCCCACCGACCGGCTCGCCCTCGAGGTCGGCGCACTGCTCGTGCTCGGCCCGGCAACGATCACGGCGATCGCCACGAGCCGCCCGCTCGGCTGGGTCGCGCTCCTCCTCGCCGGCCTCGCCGCGCTCCTGGCCGCGATCGCCCCCGACGGGCTCTTCGGCTCGCACTCCGCGCGACGGCACCTCGGCTGGGTGGCGCTCTGCCTCGGAATCGCGGGCCTCTGGCTCGGCCTCTCCCGGTCAGGCACCGAGGCCGTGGAACCCTACGTGCTGCCCGTCGCGGCGGTCCTGCTCGTGCTGGCCGCGCTCATCCGCCGCTTCGGACTGGTCGACCGCAGGACGGCCGGGAGCCCCGTCGCCGCTTGGCTCACCCTCGCCGGGCTGCTCGTCGCGCTCGTGCCCGTCGCGCTTGTCGCCGGGACCGGCCCGCTCGCCCGCCCGCTCGCGGTCAGCGGCGTCTCGGCCGCTCTGCTGCTCACTGCCTGTGCCCTGCGCTGGACCCCGCCGCGGTCCGGGTACCTCGCCGCGGCCGCGGCGAGCGGCACCCTCGGGCTGCTCGTGACGAGCGGCGGCCGGATCGTGGCGCTCCTCCGCTCCACCGAAGACGCAGGGCTCCTCATCGAGGCCTGGCTCCTGCCCGCACTGCTGGTTCTCGTTGTCGCCGGCATCCTCAGCGCACGCTCCGGGCGACGGATGCTCGGGGACGCCTCGGGTGCCGGTGACGCCCACGTCACGGCCAGGCTCGCCGTGCGCACCGGATACGGCCTGCTCACGGTCGCCGTCACCTTCGGGTCACTCGCCGAGGTCCTCAGCCTCGCCGCAGCGGCCCCCGACGAGACCCCGCTCGCCGCTCCGCGCGTCGTGCTGCTCGCCCTCGCCTGCGCGGCAGCGCACGTCGGTCTGATCCGGTGGGACCGCACCAGGGAGGGCCGCGCTCTCGCCTGGGCCGCCCTCGGCGGCTCCGGCGTCGCACTGCTCGGCGGATACCTGCACGGTGTCCCGGTTCCGCTCGAGATCGTGACGGTTCCGGTCGGACTCGTGATCGTCGGCGGGCGCCTCCTCGCCGCCGGCCAGTTCCACAGCCCCGTCCCGGCCACGGCCGCGGACTCGGGCGCGGCCCGGTCGACCCGGTTCTGGATCCAGGCCGGCCTCCTGCTCGCCGTGCTCCCGAGCGCCACGATCCCGCCGACACCGGACGGGTCCCTGCTCCGCCCGATCCTCGTGCTCACCTTCGGCGGCGCACTCGCGATCGCCGGCGCCACGCTCACAGCGACACCGGCGTGGCGTCAGCTGGCCTGGCCGGCCGTCTCCGCCGGACTCGTCGCCGTGCTGCTCACCGCCCTGAACCGAGTCAGCCCGCTCCTCGACACCGTCCCGGCCGGGCCGGATTCCCGGCTCGAGGGCTGGCTCCTGCCCGCGGCTGTGCTCGTGGCCGCGACCGGAATCGCCCTCGGGGCCGCGGCCCGCCGCGGCCCCGTCGCCGGTCTCGCCGCGGCCGTCGGCGACCACCCACCGACTGGCCCGGTCGACGGCGATGCGCGCGACGGCATCCGCTTCACCGGTTCGACGCCCGGCCCGGTGCGGACCGGCCCGAGACAGGTGCCGGCCACGGATTCCGCGACGTCGGCGCTCGGCTACGGTCTCGTAATCCTGGCGATGGCCGGCGTGCTCGGGGCCGAAGTCGCCGCGCTCGGGTATGCGCCTCTCGCGACGATCCGCGTCGTGCTGCTCGCCTGGACATTCTCCGCGGTGCACGTCACGGTGTTCCAGCTCGACCCGGGCCGGGCCGGCCGCTGGGTCGCGTGGCTGGCCATCGCCGCCGGCGGAGTCGCGGTGCTCGCCGGCTACGGCCACGGCGTTCCGCACCCGATCGAGATCGTGAGCGTTCCGCTCGCCCTCGCGCTCGTCACGAGCGGCTGGCTGCACCTCGAGGCGACGCCGTCCGCGCGCAGCTGGCCGTGGCTCGCACCGGGCCTCTTCGTGCTGCTCGGTCCGTCGCTCCTGCTCGACGTGACCGAGAGCCCGCTCTGGCGGGTCGTCGGGCTCGGAGTACTCGCGGTCGCCGTGCTGCTGGCCGGCCTGTGGCAGCGGTTGCAGGCGCCGTTCGTGCTGGGCGCCGTGGTGTTGCTCGTGCACGGTCTCGCCCAGCTGTGGCCGTGGATCGCGCTGGCCTACGAGGCCGTCGCCTGGTGGCTGTGGCTCGGCATCGGCGGCACCCTGCTGATCGTGCTCGCTGCCCGCTACGAGCAGCGGATCCGCGCTCTCAAGCAGATCGCGCTCGGCATCTCGTCGCTCCGCTGACGGGTCAGCGCAGCGACACCGTCGCGTGTCGCCGCCCCCTGCCGTGACGCGGGCGCGCTGTCAGCCGAGATCGAAGGTGACCCCGGTCAGGCGTTCGCTTTCCGACCACAGGCGCACGGCATCCGTGTGGTTGCCGGCCCGTTCGGACCGCCCGACCGGATGCGGGTGGCCGTGCTGCTCGCCGAAGCCGTCCGGCCCGACGAAGGTGTTGCCGGCGAGTCCCGGCTCGGTCGCAGCGTAGAGCGTGGGCAGCGCCCCCATCTCGGCCGGCTGGGCGAGGACCCGGTTGGCGAGATCCGTCAGTCGGCGTTCGAAGCCGTTGTTGTTGCCGCGCATGGTTGCGCCGACGGACTGCAGGTTCGTACGGGCGTACCCGGGGTGGGCGGCGAGGGCGAGCAGGGGTGCCCCTGCCGCGTCGGCCCGGCGCTGGAGTTCGCTTGTGAAGAGCAGGTTGGCGAGCTTGCTCTGGCCGTAGGCAGCCCAGGCCCTGTACTTCTGCGCGCCCATCAGGTCGTCGAAGTCCATCCGGCCGCGCCGGTGCAGTGCGGAGGAGAGTGTGACGACCCGGGCCTTCCGGCCGGTGTCCGGGCCGGTGACCGCGTCCGGGGCGGTGGCCGCCGCGGCGCGGGCGAGGAGGCCGGGCAGCAGCAGCCCGGTGAGGGCGAAATGGCCGAGGTGGTTGGTGCCGAACTGCAGTTCGAATCCGTCGACGGTCCGGCGCTCTGGCACGTTCATCACGCCCGCGTTGTTGACGAGGACGTCGAGTCCTTCGGGGTGCTCGGCGAGCCAGGCACTCGCGAAGGACCGAACCGAGGCGAGGCTGGACAGATCGAGCTCGCGCACCTGCACCGCGGCATCCGCCGCCCGGTCGGCGGGCAGCCCGGCCAGAATGCGCCGCGCTGCGTCTTCGCCCCTGGCGAGATCACGCACGGCGAGGATGACGGATGCCCCGTGCCCGGCCAGCTCGGACGCCGTCACGAATCCGAGCCCCGAGTTCGCTCCCGTGACGATGATCGTGCGACCCCGGAGGTCGGGGATGTCCGCGGCGGTCCAGCCGGGCTTCTTCGGCGACTTCTTCGGAGAAGCGGCGGTCATTTCGACAGCTCGATCCGGTAGCGCACGTGGTTCCGGTCGGCGCTCGCCTGCCAGAACTCGATCTCGCTCGGCTGCAGCGCGTAAAGCCGCCAGCTCGAGTTGGGCCGGCCGTCGGCGCCGGGGCGCTCGTCCCAGTCCTGCGCGGATGCCCGGGCCGAGAGCTCGATCACCGAACCGACAACGCGCACCTGCCTGCCCAGCTGCGGCCAGTAGAAGTTCATCGCCGCGCTCGGGTTCTCACTGAGCTCGAGGCCCTTGCGCGAGGTCGCGGAGCTCGCGAAGTGCCAGCCGGCCTCGTCGATGTTCTTGAGGATCAGCATCCGTGAGGACGGCTGGCCGGCAGCGGTCGTCGTGGCGAGGCTGAAGGCGTGCGGCTGCGGCACCCCGGCGGCGAGGGCGGCGGCAAGCCAGGCCTGGAAGAGCAGGGCGGGATCGGACTCGGCGGCCTTCGCGTCGAAGGGCGGGAGGGAGGCCGGGAAGTCCGGCAGGGAGCGCAACAGGGAACGGAAGGATTCGGTCACGCGCAGAGCCTAGCGGGATCGACTGGGATCGACCGGGGTCGCGGAGGAGCCCCGGATGATCAGCCGGCTGGGCAGGCGCACGGACTCCGGCGTGCCGCCGTCGATCACGGTCCTGAGCATGTCGACGGCGATCCGGCCCATGTCCGCGACACTGTGCGCGATGACGCTCACGGGCGGATCGAGCAGGGCGAGCCAGTCGATGTCGTCGAAGGAGACCAGGGCGACGTCGGTGCCGATCCGGAGGCCGAGCTTCTGGATCGCGCCGATCGCGCCGAACGCCATCGGGCTGTCCGCGACGAGAAGCGCGGTCGGCGGTTCATTGAGTGCGAGCAGGGTGCGCACGGCGGCCGAGCCGCTCTCGGGCTGGAAGTCGCCGAAGACGATGAGCGCTGGGTCGAGGCTGAGGCCCCGGTCGCCGGCGGCCCGGACGAAGCTCGCGTAGCGTTCACGGCCGGTCGAGGTGGACTGCGGCCCGGCAATGTAGCCGATCCGGGTGTGCCCGAGCGCGGCGAGATGATCGACCGCCTCCCGGATCCCGGTGTCGCTGTCCGTCGTGACGCTCGGCAGGTCGATGCCCTCGATGGTGCGGTCGATGAAGACGGCCGGGATCTCCCGTCCGACGACCGAGCGGATGCTGCCGCTCCCGTCACCGAGCGGCGCGACGATGATGCCGTCGACGCGCCGGGCGATCAGGTTGTCGAGGTACCGGTCCTGCTGGTCCTTCCGCTCGTTCGCGTTGCCGAGCAGCGTCACGAAGCCGTGCACGAGGGCAGCCTGCTCGACCGTGTGGGCGAGGTCCGCGAAGAACGGGTTCCGGACATCCGGCACCAGCAGGCCGATCGCGTGCGTGCGGGTGGACCGGAGCGCCCTGGCCTGGGCGTTCGGCCGATAGTCGAGCTCCGCGACGGCCGCCTGCACCCGGGAGCGGGCGTCCGCCGAGGTGGCGGGGTTTCCGGAGAGCACCCGGGACGTCGTCGCGACGGAGACGCCGGCGAGCGCGGCAACGTCCTTGATGGTGATCGTGACCATCACTGCACCCCCTGCCCTGCCGGGACTGCGTCAAGTGGAAACGTTTCCAAGCTGATGCCCAGACTATTGCGGAGGCGCAGAGGTGTCAAAATGCGGGAGGGGGTTGTCATTCCGCCCTCCACCGACTCGAGGAGACCCCATGGCCCAGATCGTTCAGTACAGCAAATTCGGCGGACCCGAGGTGCTCGAGCTGGTCGAGGTGGCCGAGCCCCGGGCATCCGCCGGCGAAGTCGTGGTCGCGGTCCGGGCGGCGGGCGTGAACCCGATCGACTGGAAGATCCGCAGGGCCATCCGCCCGACGGGCCCGATCACGACGCCGAGGCGGCCGGGCTCCGACGCCGCCGGGCGGATCGTCGAGGTCGGCGCCGGCGTGACCGGCTGGTCGGTCGGGGACGCCGTGATCGTGCTCGGCGCCGCTGGCGCCTATGCCAGCCACCTGGCAGCGACCCCCGCGCAGCTCACTCGCAAGCCGGACGGACTCGGCTGGGCGGAGGCCGCGGCCCTCGGAGTGCCGGCCGGTACGGCCTACCAGGCGCTCCGCTCCCTCGGACTGGGATCGGCGGACACCCTGCTCATCCACGGCGGTTCTGGCAGCGTCGGACAGGCCGCGATCCAGTTCGCCCTGCTCGACGGCGCGACCGTGATCGCGACGGCGAGCGAGCCGAACCAGGCCCGGCTGGCCGAACTCGGCGCGATCCCGGTCGTGTACGGGCCCGGTCTCGTCGATCGCATCCGTTCGGTGGCTCCCCGGGGCGTCGACGTCGTCCTGGATGCCGCGGGCACCGACGAGGCCCTCGAGGCTTCCTTCGCGCTCGTCGCCGACCGCAGCAGGATCGGCACGATCGTGGTCGGCCGGAAGGCGGCGGAGCTCGGCATCCAGGCCTGGTCAGGCGGCAGCCCGGTTCCGCTCACCCCGGAGCAGGTCGAGCTCAGGGCGGCGGGCCTGCGACTTGCAACCGAGCTGGCGGCCGCCGGCCGGTTCGATGTCGAGATCGCGGCGGTCTTCCCGCTCGCCGAGGCGGCCGCAGCCCAGGAGCTCAGCGAGCACGGGCATCCGCGCGGCAAGATCGTCCTGCTGCCCTGACCCGCCCGGACGGTCAGCGACGCCCGACGAAGTCGTCCATGGTGTTGTAGACGCCGAAGACGCGGCCGGCCACGAGATCCCAGACCGGCAGCGGCAGGATGCCCCGCAGCACTTTCGACAGACCGACCGTCCACGGCATGGTCACCTGCGGAGTCCCGGCGAGCATGGCCCGCCAGACCCGGTCGACGACGTATTCCGGTGTGAGTATGGGAGTCAGGAGCGGCCCGCGCGCGCCGTCGAACATGCCGGTCGAGATATAGCTCGGCGACACCGTGGTGACCTTGACCCGGCTGAAACCCTGCTGCACGAGCTCGAGCCGCAGGGAATCGCTCCAGCCGATCAGGGCGGCCTTCGAGGCCGCGTACACGCTCATCCTCGGGTTGGAGAGCAGGCCGGCCGCCGAGGCGATGTTCACGATCCGCGATTCCCGGCCGTTGGTGCTCATCATCCCCGGCAGGAACTCGCGGGCGATGTACATCGGGGCGAGGGCGTTGATCTGCATGGTGGGGCGCGTGTCGTCGCCGTTGTCGTGTTCCCAGAAGAAGGCGCCGCGCACGATCCCGGCGTTGTTGATCACGATGTCCGGGTTTCCGATTTCCGTGCGCACGCGTTGGGCTGTCTGCGCGATCGCACCCAGGTCTCCGATGTCGACGACGTACGGAAACACCGCGGTCGAGCCGGTGGCCCCCTCGGAGAGGCGAGCGGCCGTCCTGGTGAGAGCGGCGGCGTCCCGATCCCACAGGATCACCGCCCGCGCCCCCTCTGCGACGGCCCGCTCGGCGTAGAGGCGGCCCATGCCGCTGGCAGCGCCGGTGATCAGCACGCGGGCTCCGGAAACGGTTCGAGTCATGCCTCCATCATTCATCATCGCCGCCGGTCCGGGAGCCGCCATCCTGGGGAGCGCCCCGGAAGCCCAGTGCATACCCAGCCCCGGCTGGCATCGTGGACGCAACCGATCGACGACTCACAAGACGACTGACCAGGAGCACACCATGGGATTCCTCGACCGCCTCTTCGGCCGCGACGAACAGGGCAGCACGGCACAGGCCCGCACCGCGCCCACCACGCGTGGCGCCGTCCCGCAGCGCACCGACGACGAGATCGCCGTCGAGCGCTACCAGTACCTGTTGCGCACGGCGCCGCCGGAGACCATCGAGCAAGTGCACACCGAGGCCTTCGCCAAGCTCACCGACCAGCAGCGCGACCTGCTCTTCCAGCGCCTCACCGAGAACGCCACGCCGAGCGAACGCCCGGCCGACGCCGCGCCAGCGACGCTCGCGAAGGCCGCCACCCGTGCAGAGCTCCGCGAGCCCGGCACCCTCGAACGCACCCTCGGCCGCCAGGGCCAGGGCGGCCTGGGGTTCGGCGGCATGGTCGGCAGCACCATCCTCGGCACGGTCGCCGGTTACGTGATCGGGTCCGCGCTCGTGAGCGCGTTCCTGCCGGACCCGGGGGCGACGGATGCCGCAGCGAGCGATTCAGGGACCGATTCCGGCGGGGACTCCGCGAGCGACACGAGCACGGAAGCCGGAGCGGACACGGGGTCCGACACCGGCGGTGACTTCGGCGGGGGCGACTTCGGCGGCGGGGACTTCGGCGGCGGCTTCGACTTCTGAGCCGTCCGCCCCGGAACGGCCGTGCCCGGCACGACCGCGCCGGGCACGGCCGGGCGATAGCCTGACAGGAGCGTCCCGGTCGGAACGCCGAGAGGACAGGCCAGTGAGCACCCGCACTCCCGGCACTCTCGTGCTCCTGCGGCACGGCGAGAGCACGGCGAATGCCTCCGGCCTGTTCACCGGGATCCTCGACGCGCCGCTGTCCGATCTGGGGGCGGCAGAGGCCCGGTCCGCCGCCAGGCTGGTAGCCTCCGCGGGCCTCCACCCCGACGCCGTGTTCACCTCAGCCCTGCAGCGGGCCCGGCGAACGGCCGACATCCTGGTCGAGGAGCTGCGACAACACCCAGCGGCCCCGCAGGCCGACTGGCGGCTCAACGAGCGCAACTACGGAGCCCTGACCGGTCGCTCGAAGGCCGACGTGCGGGCGGAATTCGGCGAGGCCCAGTTCCTGGCCTGGCGCAGGTCGGTCAACACCGCTCCGCCGCCCCTCGACGACGAGGCTTTCGCGGCCGCGCGCGAATCGCCCCTGTTCCGCGGGCTCCCTGCCGAAGCGCTCACCCGCACCGAGGCGCTCAGCCACGTCATGGCGAGGGTCGGCCGGTTCCACGCCGAACAGGTGGTTCCGCGCCTCCGCCTCGGCCAGACCGTGCTCGTCGTCGCCCACGGGAACTCGCTCCGGGCCTACTGCGCGCTGCTGGACGGCCTCGACGACCACGCGATCCACCGGCTCAATCTTCCGACCGGGCATCCGCTCGTCTATCGCTTCACGGCCGCCGACCTGGCGCAGGAACCCACGGGCGCGCTCCCGCGGCAGCCGCTCTCGGCGGGCGGCCACTACCTCGATTCCGCCGCCGCACTGCCCGCCGCGGCCCGGCTCACCGCCGACGGCGGCACCTAGTCCCCTCGAGTTGCGGATGCCGCGAGTCAGGGCCGGGAGTGCTGCGGAACCGTGAGCAGGCGACAGGTGGTCGCGACGGCCTTCTCGAGGTTGGCCGCGCCGGCGGCGAGCGCCTCCGCCAGGGTGCAGACCCCCGGGACGATCGGAACGAGAGCGGCGAACCCGTGCCCGTACAGTGCCTCGGCACCCTCCCCGACCCGGCCGGCGAAGGCGATCACGGGTACGCCGTGCCTGGCCGCGGTTTCCGCGACGCCGAGCGGGGTCTTCCCGCCGAGGGTCTGGGCGTCGATGCTGCCCTCCCCGGTGAACACGATGTCGGCGCCCGCCATCGACTCGGAGAGGTGGGCGGCCTCCATCACGACGTCAACGCCGCGCTGCATCGTGCTGTCGAAGAAGGCGAGGAAGGCCGCTCCGAGCCCGCCGGCGGCGCCGGCGCCGGCGACCGTGGCGACCTCGCGCCTCGTCATCGACGTGACGACGGACGCGAAGACGCCGAGGGCAGCATCGAGCTCGACAACGGCCGACTCATCCGCACCCTTCTGGGGTCCGAACACCCGGCTGGCCCCGCTCGGGCCGAGCAACGGGTTGGTCACGTCGCACGCGATCCGGAAAGACGTGCCCGCGAGTCGCGGGTCGAACCCGGACAGGTCGATCCGGGCGAGGCGGGCAAGGCCTGCACCTCCGCGGGGCAGCTCAGCGCCGCCGACGTCGAGCAGCCGCGCGCCGAGCGCCTGAAGCATGCCCGCCCCGCCGTCGTTGGTGACCGATCCGCCGAGCCCGACGATGAAACGGCGTGCCCCCCGGTCGAGCGCGTCGGCGATCAGCCGGCCGACCCCGAAGGTGCTCGCGATCCGGGGGTCACGGTCGGCGACCGCGACGAGGTGGATGCCGGCGGCCGCGGCGATCTCGATGACCGCCAGGCCCTCGGCGGCCACGAACCCATAGGTCGCCGGAACCGTTCGTCCGAGCGCATCCTGCACCTCGGCCGTGATGAGGGTGCCGCCGAGCGCGGCCACGAGGGCGTCGGCCGTTCCCTCCCCGCCGTCGGCCATCGGAGCGGCGATGCACACGGCATCCGGGAACACCGAACGGATGCCGCGTTCCATCGCGGCCGCGGCCTCCGCCGCGGTCATCGATTCCTTGAAGGAGTCGGGTGCCAGAACGAACTTCATGCGGTGATCCTCTGCCGGGCGCAACCGATGGGGTGAGAAAAGGGGCCGGGGAGATTTCCCCGGCCCCTTCAGTGTGGCCGTTTCGGCGGACCACGTCGATCTCAAGAGCCGTAGCTCAGAATGACACCCCGCAGACCAGGGCCGCATTCGCGTACGGCGTGGCCTCGCCCGTGCGGATGAAGAGCTTGGCAGACGCGGAGAGCGCCTTGAGATCCTCGTGGCTGATGTACTCGATCCCGTCGAAACGCTCGGCCAGCCAGGCACCCGCCGGGGCGCCCTTCGCTTCCTCGGCGGCGATGCAGTGCTGGAACACCATGTCGCTTGTGAGGGCATCGAGGACCTGCTCGAACCGCGGAATGCCGTGGACGAGTGCGAGGTCGACCACCGGCACCCCCGCCGGGATCGGCATGCCGCAATCGGCCACCAGGACCAGGTCGGTGTGCCCGAGTCTGGCGAGGGCGCCGCAGAGGTCGGCATTCAGGATGCCGGTCCGCTTCACTTCTCCACCTCGGGGAGTTCGTCGTCCGCGCCGGGATACGACTGCTGGGTGCCGAGCGTGCGCACCGCGAACGCGCCGACCCTGACCGCGAGGCGCACGGCGTCGAGGAGGCTGGAGCCGGCGGCGAGCCGTCCGCTGAGCGCCCCGACGAAGGCATCGCCGGCTCCGGAGGAGTCGACCGCTGCGACCCGGGGCGAGGGAACCGTGGTCGTGCCGAGGGAATCGGAACAGATCGCACCCTGTTCTCCCCTGGTCAGCACCACGGCGGGAACGCCCCAGGCGCGGAGCCTGGCCACGAGCTCGGCGTCCCCACGGGGGATGTCCGTGCCGGGGTCGACGAGCGCGAGGACGAGTGCGGCCTCGTGCTCGTTGACGACGAGCGGGTCGGCCCGCCGGATCGTGGCGGGGTCGACGGCGATCACGGGAGCGAGGTTGAGCACGACCCGGCCGGTGGCCAGGCGGGCGGCCGCCTCGATGCCGGCGGCGGGGATCTCGCCCTGCAGCACGACGACGGCGGCCCGCGCGATGAGGTCGGCGGCGTCACCGACGACATCCGCCCCCACGGCGGCGTTCGCCCCGGGGACGACGACGATGGTGTTCTCCCCGTCGTCGGCCACGGTGACGAGAGCGAGGCCGGTCGGGCCGTCGATGGTGGACACGGCGGACAGGTCGACGCCGGCCCGCTCGAGGAGAGCCATCGTGAGCCCGGCGACGGAATCGCTCCCGGTGGCGCCGACGAGGCTGACGTGCGCGCCCAGCCGGGCCGCTGCGACGGCCTGGTTGGCGCCCTTGCCGCCCGGCAGGAATTCCATCGACCGCGCGATCAGGGTTTCCCCTGGCGCGGGATGGCGCTCGACGACCATGAGCTGGTCGACGTTGATCGAGCCGACGACGACGATCGGGCCGCCGTCAGCGGTGGGGGTGAAGGAGCTCACTTGGTGAAGTCGCCCACGTTCGTCTTCGTAACGGTGACGACCTCGACGGGGACGGTCGCGTCGACCTTTTCGTCGGCGAGGGTCTTGACGGCCAGTTCGATGGCGAGCTTGCCGAGTTCGGCGGGCTGCTGGGCGATCGTGGCGGCGAGGGTGCCCGCTGTGATCGCGGCGAGTCCGTCGGTGGTTCCGTCGAAGCCGACGACCTTGACGTCGGTCCCGGCGCGGGATCCGAGCGCCTGCACGGCTCCGAGGGCCATCTCATCGTTCTCGGCGAAGACACCGGTCACCTCGGGGTGGGCCTGGAGCAGGTTCGTCGTCACGTCGAGTGCGGTGGCGCGGTCGAAGTTGGCGGTCTGCTTGGCCACGACGGTGATGTTCGGGTAGGCCTTCATGCCCTCTTCGAAGCCGGCGCCACGGTCGCGGCTCGCGCTGGTTCCGGAGACACCCTGCAGGTCGATGACGCTGCCCTTCTCGCCCATCGCGGTCGCGAGCTCGACCGCGGCCTGCTTGCCGCCGGCGACGTTGTCGCTCGCGACGAGGGAGGCGACGGTTGCGCCGTTGACGGTGCGGTCGACCGCGATCACCGGGATGTTCGCGGTGTTGAGCGCCTTGACGGCCGAGCCGGCGGCATCCGAGTCGACGGGGTTGACGATGACGAGCTTGGCCCCGCTCGATGCGGCCGTGGCGAGCTGGTTGGCCTGGGTCGCCGAGTCGTTCTGGGCATCCACGATGTTGAGCTGCAGACCGGCGGCGGTCGCGGCGGCCTGGGCGCCGTCGCGCAGCTCGACGAAGAACGGGTTGTTCAGGGTGGAGACGGCCAGCACGATCTTGGTGCCGGACGCCGAGTCCCCGCCGCCCCGGCCGCACGCGGTCGTGCCGACGAGGATGAGGGCGGCTGCGGTGGTGACGGCGGCGATTCTGCGGAAAGAGGACGACTTCATTGTGTGTTCCTTTGGTTTGAGCGATGGAGGGAAAGGGAGAAAGTGCGGGTGTGGAGGAATAGTGCTCAGCTGTTGCGCGTCTTGCGGCGCAGCACGTCGACGCCGACGGCGAGGGCGATCACGAGGCCGATGACGACCTGCTGCCAGAACGAGGTGACGTTCAGCAGGTTGAGGCCGTTGCGGATCACGACGAGCACGAGCGCGCCGACGAAGGTGCCCGAGATCTTGCCGAGGCCGCCAGAGAGCGAAGCCCCGCCGATGACGACGGCCGCGATGGCGTCGAGCTCGTAGCCGGCAGCCGCCTGGGGCTGCGCGGAGTCGAGCCGGCCGGCGAGGAGGAGCCCGGCGAGCGCCGCGAACAGGCCGGCGAGGGCGAAGACGGTGACGAGGATGCGCTTGACCGGCAGCCCGGACAGGCGCGCCGCCTCGGCGTTGCCGCCGACCGCGTACATCGACCGCCCGATCACGGTGCGGTTGAGCACGAAGGAGGCGACGACGGCTGAGAGCAGGAGCACGACGATCGGCATCGGGACGGGTCCGAGGTTTCCGCCGAGGAAGGAAACCTCGGGCGCTGTCTTGATCGGGCGGCCGTCTGAGATGACGAGGGTGAGGCCGCGGGCGACGCTCAGCATCGCGAGGGTCGCGATGAACGAGGGCAGCTTGCCGTAGGCGTTCGCGAGGCCGTTGACCATCCCGGCGAGGAGCCCGGTGACGAGCCCGCCGATCAGGGTGAGCCAGCCGGGAAGCCCGGCGGCCACGAAGAGCCAGCTCGACACCATGGCGGCCAGGGCGGCGACCGCGCCGACCGACAGGTCGATGCCGCCCGCGACGATGACGAAGGTCATCCCGAACGCGAGCACGGCGACGGTGGAGACCTGGATGCCGATGTTGAGCAGGTTCTGCCCGGTCAGAAAGTCCGGGGTGGCGATGAAGAGGGCGAGGCACAACACGACGAGGCCGACGAGCGCTCCGTTGTTGGCGAGGAATTTCTTGTAGTCGACGCGGCGGCGCGGCGCGGCCAGGGTAGTCGTGGACATCAGTGTCATTCCTTCTCGTGGGTCGGTGCGTTGTCGGGGGTGACGGCGGCGAGGTCGCCGTCGGTCGTTGTGGTGATCGGTTCGTTGATCGGTTCGTTGATCGGTTCGTCAGATTCGATGTCGTCGACGATGGCGTCGATCTCGGTGCTGCCCGCTTCCCGGGCGGCGAGGGTCATTACGGCGTCCTGGGTGGCGTCCGCGGCGCTGAGCTCGCCGGCGATCCGGCCGTCCCGCATCACCAGGATGCGGTCGCTCATGCCGAGGACCTCGGGGAGTTCGCTCGAGACCATGACGATCGCGCCACCGGCATCCGTGATCGCGTTCATCAGTTCGTAGATCTCGACCTTGGCGCCGACGTCGACGCCGCGGGTGGGCTCGTCGAGCAGCAGCACGGTCGAGGCGGCGATGATCCAGCGGCCGAAGACGGCCTTCTGCTGGTTGCCGCCTGACAGTGCGCCGACGGGCTGGTCGATGGTGTGCATCCGGATGCGGAGCTTCTCGGCGACGGCCTGGGCCCTGCGCCGCTGGCCGGTGAAGTCCGCGAGCCCGAGGCGTGCGGTCGACGCGAGCGTCGCGTAGCCGAGGTTGTCGTTGACGGATGCCCCGAGCACGAGCCCCTGTCCCTTGCGGTCCTCGGGCACGTGGCCGATGCCCGCGGCGATCGCGGCCGGGATGTTGCCCTTCGGCAGCCGGTGCCCGCGCACCACAACGGCGCCGGAGTCGTAGTGGTCGACGCCCGCGATCGCCCGGATCAGTTCGGTGCGACCGGCGCCGACGAGTCCGGCGATCCCGAGCACCTCACCGGCGTGCACGGTGAAGCTCACGTCGCTGAACGAGCCGCTCGCGCTGAGGTTCTCGACCGCGAGGATCTCGGCCGGTTCGGCGAGCACGGAGGCGCGGCGGGGGAACTGGTCCTCGATGTTCCGGCCGACCATGAGCCGCACCAGCTCCGCTTCCGGTGTCGAGGCCGGCACCTCGGCGACGAATTCGCCGTCGCGCAGCACCGTGACCGTGTCGCCGACCTCGGCGATCTCGTCGAGGTGGTGGCTGATGAAGAGCATCGCGACGCCGCGGCGCCGGAGGTCGGCCATCACGGCGAAGAGCGCCTGGGTCTCGTGCCGGGTGAGTGCGGCTGTCGGCTCGTCGAGGATGAGGATGCGCGCGTTGATGCTGAGCGCCTTGGCGATCTCGACGAGCTGCTGCTTGGCGATGCCGAGCTCGCCGACCGGGGTGTCCACGTCGACGTCGAGACCGATCAGGGCGAGGGCGGCACGCGCCCGGTTGCGGAGGGCGCGCCGGTCGACCATGCCGTGCCTGGTCGGCATCCGCCCGAGCATCACGTTCTCGGCGACACTCATGGTCGGCACGAGGTTGAGTTCCTGGTGGATGGTGGCGATACCGAGGTCCTCCGCCGCGCGGGTCGTCGGGAGCGTCACGACGGCGCCGTCGACCACGATGTCGCCGGAATCGGGCTGGTATACCCCGGCCATCATCTTGATCAGCGTGGATTTCCCGGCGCCGTTCTCGCCGAGGAGCACCTGTACGTGGCCGGCGTAGACGCTCACGGTGACGTCCTTGATGACGGTCACCTGGCCGAAGGTCTTGCCCACGTTCTGCAGGGTGACCAGGGGTTGTGGATTCATTTCAGTGCGTCCTTACGCTGTTATGACTGGCTGTGGGTGCTGGGGGTGCCGCGGGCGGCGTGGGCGGGCGGGGCGGTGTTCCCGGTGTTCCGGCCGGTGCCGACGACGCCCGGACGATCAGTTCGCTCGGCAGCACGACCGAGGCAGGGGTGCCGCCGTCGATGACCTGCAGCAGCAGGTCCACCGCGGTGCGGCCCATGTCAGCGACGCTGTGCGAGATGACGCTCAGTGCGGGGTTGAGCAGCGCGAACCACTCGACGTCGTCGAAGGCGACCATGGCGAGGTCGACGCCGAGAAGCACCCCGCGGTCGTGCAGGCTGGCGATGGCGCCGACGGCCATCAGGCTGTCGGCAACGAGCAGGGCGGTCGGCGGCTCGCGGAGGCCCAGCAGGGCGTGCACGCCGGCCGAGCCGCTGGCCGCCTGGTAGTCGCCGAAGTAGACGAGTGAGGGGTCGGCGCTCAGCCCGTTCTCGGTGACGCACCGGGTGAAGGCGGCGAACCGGTCTCGCCCGGTCGAGCTGGCCTGCGGCCCCGAGATATAGCCGATCCGGGTGTGGCCGGCCGCAGCGAGGTGTTCAACGGCCTGGCGGATGCCGGTGGTTCCATCCGTCGTCACGCTCGGCAGGTCCATGCCCGCGATCGTGCGGTCGACGAAGACGGTGGGGATCTCACGGGCGATGAGGGAGCGGATGCTGTCGCTCCCCTCCCCGACGGGGGCGAGGATGATGCCGTCGACCCTCCGCGAGATCAGGGTGTCGAGGTACCGGTCCTGCTGGTCGGCGCGTTCGTTGGCGTTTCCGAGCAGGGTCACGTAGCCGTGCAGGTTGGCCGCCTGTTCGACGGTGTGGGCGAGGTCGGCGAAGAAGGGGTTCCGCACGTCGGAAACCAGGAGGCCCAGGGCGTTCGTCCTGGCTCCGCGCAGCGCGCGGGCCTGGGCGTTCGGCCGGAAGTCGAGTTCCGCCGCGGCCGAGGCGACGCGGGCCCTCGAGGTCGGCGAGGTGGCCGGGTTGCCGGAGAGCACCCGGGAGGCTGTGGCGACGGAGACGCCGGCGAGCGCTGCGACCTCGCGGATCGTGATCGCGTTCATCATGCTCACCTCATTGTGTGATTGGGCCCTGCGTCGTGGAAACGATTCCATGGAATCGTTTCCATACTAGGTGGCTCCCCTCCCGGCTGTCAACACCCCTGCCGCACAACCCCGTTCGCCAGCCCCGTTCCCTTCCGAACGCTGCGATACTCAGGGGAGACCGCCGGCACTCGTCCGGGGGGACGAGTCCCACGCGCACGAGCGTCGGAGGCCCAGCCACCACGTGTCGTGTCACAGGAGCGGACCCCATGTCCCGCACGCCGCTGAAGCCCGCCGATCTCACGCATCCGTCGCCCCCGCTCACCGGCTGGCACTCAGAGAACCACTGGCCGGCACCCGAGACCGTCGTGGTCGCCGACGACCGGATGACCGCGGACGCGGCATACCGCCTCGCCAAGTCGGGCACCGGGATGCTGTGGGCCGGCGATTTCCAGAACGCCCGGCAGCTGCTCGGCGCACTCGCCCGCCGCATCGACCACATCGACACCGCGCGCCGCCGCACGCATCCGCCGCGCCGCGGCCCGGCGGCCCTCTTCGAACGGACCAGGGCCGACGCCCACGAGCGCGCCCGGCTGCTCGGCCTCGTGCTCATTCCGCTCGACGCCGACTACACGATCGCCCTGCGGCGCGCGCCCGATGCCCGAGCCGCCTGCCTCGAGACCTACGGCCCGGCTGGGCGTACCGCGACGGTCACGTCACTGCGCGAGCTGCTCGGCGTCATGGGCGCCCACGAGTGGCGGGTGAGGGGCGTCGTCGTCCCGGCGCTCGGCGGCAGCATCCACGCGCACTACGGCGTCTTCTCGCCCGTTCGCGGCGAATACCTCGACCTCGTGCTCGCCGCGCCGCTCCCCGCGACGGCCTCGACCGGGAGCACGAGCGCGGCAACGGATGCCTCCCGCACCGCCTTCGACATCGGCACCGGCACCGGCGTGATCGCCGCGATCCTCGCCGGCCGTGGCGTCGATCGCGTGATCGGCACGGACACGTCCCCGCGCGCGCTGGCCTGTGCGCGCGAGAACGTTGCGAGGCTCGGCCTCACGAAGTCGGTCACGATCGAGGACACCGACCTGTTCCCGTCCGGACTCGCCCACCTGATCGTCTGCAATCCGCCGTGGATCCCCGGCGCCGCCGTCACCGCAACCGACCACGCCGTGTACGATCCCGACGGGCAGATGCTGCAGGGCTTCCTCTCCGGCCTCTCCGGGCATCTCGCACCCGGAGGCGAGGGCTGGCTCGTGCTCTCCGACATCGCCGAGCACCTCGGGCTGCGTTCCAGGGACGCCCTGCTCGACCAGTTCGACGACGCCGGTCTCGAGGTCGTCGCACGCCTCGACACGAAGCCCGTGCACCGGAAGGCCGCCGACGCCGACGACCCGCTGCACGCGGCGAGGGCCGCAGAGGTGACCTCGCTCTGGCGACTGCGCGCGGCATCCGCCCCTGAGCGCTCCTGACAAAAAACACAAGGCGGGCAGAGAATCCTCTGCCCGCCTTGTGCGGTGAAACGTGATGCGTATTACCTGATGACGACCGTTACTTAGCGGCGACCGTCAGGAGCGGGCTTCCGACCTGGACGTGGCCGGAGGCAGCCTGCTCGACGGGCCCGAACTTCCGGGCGTTCGTCACGAGCACCGGGGTGACGAGCGAGTAGCCCGCGTCCTCGATGATCGTGCGGTCGAAGACCACCAGCGGGGTGCCGGCTTCGACCCGGTCGCCGGCGGCGACCTTGACGTCGAAGCCCTTGCCGGCCAGGTTCACGGTGTCGATACCGACGTGGATGAGCAGTTCGACGCCGCTGTCGAGCAGCAGCCCGAAGGCGTGACCGGTCGGCTGGGCGACGAGGACCTTGCCGGCAGCGGGGGCGTAGACGGTGTCCTCTGTCGGGTCGATCCCGACGCCGGGGCCGACGATTCCCTTGCTGAACACGGGGTCAGGGACCTCGGCGAGCGGAACGACGATGCCGGCGACCGGCGAACCGATCGTGGCGAGCAGGGTGGCGACGGCGGTGGCCGTTCCGGTGCTGGTCGCAGTGGCAGTGGCGACGCCTGCGCCTGCAGTACCGGCGGCAACCGGTGCTGCGACGGATGCGACGTGTGCGGACTTCTTGCTCGTTTCGGCTTCGTCGGCCGCAACCTGGGCGGCAACTTCCGCCTTCTGCTCCGGCGTCTGGTAGCCGGAGAGGATCACGAGGATCATCGCGGTGAAGAAGGCTGCAGCGATGGCGATCGTGTACAGCGGGATGTTGTCGAACGCGGGGATGGTCAGCAGCGAGGTGAAGACGAATGCGCTGGTCTTGACGCCGCCGCCGAGTCCGATGATGACGCCACCGACGAGGCAACCGATGAGCATGCGCGGGTAGATGCGCTTGAACCGCAGGTGGATTCCGTAGAGGGAGGGTTCGGAAATACCGCCGAGGAGACCGGCAGCGAGAGCGCCCGTCGCGGTCTGCTTCATCAGGCGGTCCTTCTCGCGAATGGCGAGGAAGAGCACACCGGCAGTGGCGCCGAAGCACGCGAAGTTCCAGGCGCCCATCGGGCCCTGGATGAAGTCAAACCCGAGGGACTGGATGTTGAGCAGCATGATCGCGTTGAGCGGCCAGTGCAGGCCGAGCGGAACCATGAACGGGTAGGCCAGCGGGATGACGACCGCGAAGATGAACGGCGAGAAATCGTTGATCGACTTGAGGAAGTTACCGAGTCCGGCTCCGCCGTACACACCGATCGGGCCGATCAGGAAGGCGGTCAGCGGGATCATGATGAGCATGCTGATGAACGGTACGAAGATGAGCTGGACGCTGGACGGAATGATCTTCTTCAGGAGCACGGTCAGGGCGGCGAGCACGCCGGCCATCAGCAGCGGCGGGAACACCTGCGAGCTGTAGTCGAACACCGTCAGCGGCAGTCCGAAGATCTGCACGACGGATGCGTGGCCGCCGAAGACGGACTCCGCACCATCGGTCTTCCCCAGGGCGGTGAAGCCCGGGAGCATGACGACGGCCATGATGCCGAAGCCGACCCACGGGTCGGCGCCCATCCGCTTGGAGGCGTTGTATGCAACCATCAGCGGCAGGAAGACGAAGACGCCCTGCCACATCAGGTTCACGAACTGCCACGACGGATCAAGGGTGACGCCGGGCGCGTTCCAGGCCGGAATGACACCGAGGGTCGCCATCAAGGCCATGAAGGTGATGAACAGCGACGCGCCCAGCAGCGCACCGAGGATGGGACGGAACGAGTCGGACAGGACCTCGAAGAACGTGTCGAGGGCGGCGAACTTTCCGCGCGGTCCCTTTGCCTTCCCCGCAGCCTTCATATCGGCGACGGAGTCGCCCTCGCTGGATCCGCCGGAGCTGATCCGCTTCATTTCGGGGAGGGCCATAATTTCGTTGTACACGGTCTCAACCGCGCCACCGATGACGACCTGGTAGCGGTCGCCCGTCTGGGGGACGGCGCCGAGGACGGCGGGAATCGCCTCGACGGCCGACTGGTCGATACCGGATGCATCCTTGAGCTGGAAACGGAGCCGGGTGGCGCAATGGGTGAGACCCACGACGTTTCCGGCACCTCCGATACTTTGAATAATCTCTGCAGCAGGTTTCGACGCCACCTTGGACTCCTTTGGGTGTGGATTAAGAACGTGTGTCTCCGGTGGCACGACTCAGGGCGACCGTGTGGGCCGGCTGAGAAAGTCGTGTGGGTTTTCACACATCATTAGCAACGTACACGATCTTTGTGCACATCTCAGCACCGGTTTTGACCGACGCGGCGAGCGCAGGGAACATGAATCGTTTCAGGATGGACCGAGGGAGATCGCGAGCGCCCGTGGGCGGTACCGGGCTGCACTGCGCGGCTTATTCACGCGCGAAACCGGCCGAACACGGCGATTCACTGCGGCAGCCCGCATGAAAACGCCGTCTGTCCCCGGATACGCTGGGGGCTCGCGCAGAGAAGCGCGTACGGACCGCCGCGACCGCGGCACTCACGAGGACGGGAGGTTCCCATGTCGAATTACAGTGCAGAAGCATTGGTCGGTGAGCCCGAGGTTCTCGAGGACACGCCGGACCTCGGCACCGCAATCGGCACAGACGTCGCCACCACCCCGGCGTGGCTGCGACTGAAGGCCGCTGCCACGGCGATGCAGGCCATCCAGGCCAAGGACGGTTCGGTCCCCGAGCCCGCCGACCGGGCGGATGCCGCCGGCCACGTCGCCGTGATTCGCTCGGCCATCGAGGAACTCGCCCCGTATTTCGCGCACGACGCCGGCTACCTCGCGGCGCTCGGCCGCGACTTCGCCCGCTGGGCGGCCGAAGACTTCGGCGTGCCCGACTTCTTCGACTCCCTGATGGAGTTCCAGCCGCAGCTGCACCGGACCGATGGGATCCGTCACCTCGTCGTCTTCCCGATGTACACCCAGAACGGCAGCACGAACCGTCTGGTCGAGGCGGTCCTGGTCGAGGTGATCTGGCCGGAGTTCGTCGCCGAACTCGAGCAGGAGTATACGAACAAGCTGTTCGTGCCGATCCGGTTCCTCGATTTCACACCCGGTTACGACACCAATTCGGCCGTGCTCTTCCCCGAGACGGTCGCGATGCGCGAGATCCCGACCTTCACCTGGGGTGCGATCTTCGCCGACCGGGAGGCCGCGCGCTTCCGCAGGGTCGTCGGTGCGGCATCCGCCATCACCCGCCTCGAGCTGCCCACCGAGGCCGCGGCGCTTCTCGACGACCAGCACCTCACCGAGGAAACCTTCGTGATGTGGGACCTCATCCACGACCGCACCCACATGCGCGGAGACCTCCCGTTCGACCCGTTCATGATCAAGCAGCGGATGCCGTTCTTCCTCTACTCCCTCGAGGAACTGCGCTGCGACCTCACCGCCTTCCGCGAGTCGGTCACGATCGCGCGCGACGACAACGCGAGCCCGGAGGCCCGCAGGCATGCGAGCCTCGTGCAGTACGCGGTGATCTTCGACCGGATCTTCCGCTTCGCGATCAGCGGTAGCCGGGTGCGCAACTACGACGGCCTCGGCGGCCAGTTGTTGTTCGCGTGGATGCACCAGCACCACGTGCTGCACTGGACGGACACTGCGCTCAGCCTCGACTGGGACGCCGTCCCCGACGTCGTGATCGCACTCGGCGCCCGGATCGACGAACTCTACTGGGCCTCGATCGACCGGCCGAAGAAGGCGCACTGGCTCGCCGCGTACGCGATGATCGCCGAGACGCTCACGCCGAACCCGGCCTCGGCCTGGGCGCGCGGGCTCCCGCTCGACGTGCTCGCCGGACCTCCGAAGGGGTACACCGACCTCGTGCTCGACGACGAATTCCCGCTCTCGATGTTCTTCGAGGCGCTCGACAAGAAGATGAAGGCCGTCATCGAGTCGACGGCCGGCATCACCGGGCGCGACTAGGCGGGGCGGCCGACGATGACCGAAGCAGCGGATGCCGCCCGCAGGTTCGTCGCCGGCCGCACCGTGCTCGTCGCCGGTGCGACGAGTGCCGCCGGGCTGGCCGTTTCCGCGGCGCTCGCGGCTGCGGGCGCCCGCGTGATCGTCGTCGGGTCGAACCGGCAACGCCTCGACGCACTCGTCGGGAGCGTGCCCGGCTCGTTCCCCTATGCCTGCGATCTCGCCGACTTCACCGCCGTCACCGACCTCGCCGAACGCGTCCATGCAGACCACGGCATGATCGACGGGCTCATTCACCTCGTCGGCGGCTGGCGCGGCGGCGGCGGCCTCGCCGGCCAGTCGGACGAGGATTGGGCATTCCTGCACCGGAATATCGTGACCACGCTCCGCAACACGAGCCGCGCCTTCAACGCCGACCTGCTCGCGTCGCCGACCGGTCGCCTCGGCATCGTCTCGTCGGTCTCGGTGGAAGCGCCGGCCCCCGGCGGTGCGAACTACGCCGCGGCGAAGTCGGCGGCGGAAACGTGGACCCGCGCCGTCGGCCACGGCTTCGCGAAGGCGGCCCCACCGAGCGGCCAGACCGCCGCGACCGCGGTCTTCGTGGTCCGCGCCCTTGACGGCCTCGAACCCGAGCTCGCCGAACGGGTCGTCTCCCTCTGGGACGTGCCGGCGGCATCCGTCAACAACACGCGCATCCCCCTCGGCTGACCGCGCCACCCGACAGGTGTTGCCGCTGCGGACGACTGCGGCCGGTGTCACGGCCACTATTGTCCGAACCGGCGACAGGTAGCGGAGAGGCGCGCTAGCGTGGGCAAGCATACGGAGGAGGGGCATGCTCTCGATCGAGCACGTCAGTAAGCGGTTCGGCACCCGGCAGGTGCTGACCGACGTGAGCTTCGACATCGCCGACGGCCGACTGACCGGCTTCGTCGGCGCGAACGGCGCAGGCAAGACGACCACGATGCGGATCATCCTCGGCTTGCTGTCGTCCGACTCCGGCGACGTCCGGCAGGGCGGGGTTCCGCTGACCGCGGATGACCGCCGCCGCTTCGGCTACATGCCCGAGGAACGCGGGCTGTACCCCAAGATGAAGATCGGCGAGCAGCTCGTCTATCTGGCCCGCCTGCACGGGCTGCCCCCGGCATCCGCCCGGCGCAACGCCGCAGAGCTGCTCGAGCGCCTGGGCCTCGGCGAGCGCAGCGGCGACCTTGTCGAATCGCTCTCCCTCGGCAACCAGCAGCGTGCGCAGATCGCGGCGGCCCTCGTGCACGACCCCGAGTTCCTCGTCCTCGACGAACCGTTCTCCGGACTCGACCCGCTCGCGGTCGAGGTCGTGATGGGCGTGCTCGGCAGTTATGCCGCTCGCGGTGTCCCCGTGCTGTTCTCCTCGCACCAGCTCGACATCGTCGAACGCCTCTGCGACGACCTCGTCATCATCGCCGGCGGCGAGATCCGCGCGAACGGCCCCCGCGAGGAACTTCGCGAGCGGCACAGCAGCCCGCGCTTCGAGATCCGCACGGGTGACGACGCCGGCTGGGTCCGCACGGTGCCCGGCGTCGACGTCCTCGAGGTGAGCGGCGGTTTCGCTGTCTTCGAGGCCCAGACGGATGCCGCGAGCCAGGCCGTCCTCCGCCTCGCCCTCGAGCGCGGCCCGGTCCTCGCTTTCAGCCGGCAACGCCCGAGCCTGGCCTCCATCTTCAAGGAGGTCGTGCAGTGAGCACTCCATCGGGAACGGCCGACCGGTATCCGGTGCCGACGCTTCGGCAGAGCGTCTGGCTCGTGGCGACCCGGGAGATCGTGGCCCGGCTCCGCAGCAAGGCCTTCCTGATCTCCACGGGCATCCTTCTGCTCGTCTCGATCGGGTCCGTCGTGGCCGGCGGCATCGCGAGCCAGAACCAGACCCTGCCCAAGGTCGCGGTGGTCGGGTCCGCCGCCGCGCAGGTCGTGCGCCAGGCCGGCACGCTGGCCGCCGTCGAGGCCGACGATGTCGCCGCCGCCGAGGCCCTCGTGCGGGCGGGCACGGTGACCGCCGCGATCGTGCCGGCGGAATCGCAGGCCGACTATCCGCTGCCCCTGCGGGTGATCGCCCTCTCCGCGACCCCGCTCGAGGTCATCGGCGTCCTCAGCCTCCGCCCGGAGGTGACCCTTCTGGAACCATCGAAACAGGGCGAGGGCCTCGTCTACCTCGTCGCGATCGGTTTCGGGCTCGTCTTCTTCATGTCGGCGATCACCTTCGGCTCCACGATCGCGCAGAGCGTCGTCGAGGAGAAGCAGACCCGCGTCGTCGAGATCCTGATGACGACCATCCCGGTGCGGGCGCTCCTCGCCGGCAAGGTCGTCGGCAACAGCATCATGGCCTTCGGGCAGATCGTCGCGATCGGCCTGCTCGTCTCTATCGGCATGGCGGTGACCGGCCAGCACGCCCTGCTCGGCGACATCGGCCCGTCGCTCGTCTGGTTCGCGGTGTTCTTCGCGTTCGGGTTCGTGATGCTCGCCTCGCTGTTCGCGGCGACGGCGTCGATGGTGTCCCGGCAGGAGGACGTCGGCTCGGCGACCTCGCCGGTGCTCGTCCTCGTGATGATTCCCTATTTCCTGGTGATCCTGTTCAACGACAACCCCACCGTGCTCGCGATCATGTCCTATATTCCGTTCTCGGCACCCGTCGGAATGCCCATGCGGATCTTCCTCGGCACCGCCGCCTGGTGGGAGCCGCTGCTCTCGCTCGCGATCCTGCTCGCCTCGACCGCCCTCGTGATCCTGATCGGCTCCCGCATCTACGCGAATTCTCTCCTCCGGATGGGGGCACGGGTCACCTTCCGCGAGGCGCTCCTGGGCTGAGCGGATGCGCGGGCGCCGGTCCGCGAGCACATCTCACAGTGGCGGCGGAGCCGGATGCGCAAGGATAGAGGGGTGACTCAACTCCATGACCTTTCCTCGCGCGGTTTCGCCTCGGACAACTACTCCGGGGTGCACCCCGAGATCCTCGAGGCGATCGGCAGGGCCAACGGCGCCCACCAGATCTCCTATGGCGAAGACGTGTACACCGAGCGCCTCCAGGAGGTGTTCGCGCGGCACTTCGGCGAGGGCACAGAGGCCTTCCCCGTCTTCAACGGAACCGGCGCGAACGTGGTCGGCCTGCAGTCGATGCTGCCGCGCTGGGGCTCCGTCATCTGCGCCTCGACCGCGCACATCAACTCGGATGAGGGCGGCGCCCCCGAGAAGGTCGCCGGCATCAAGCTCCTCACCATCGACACCCCCGACGGCAAGCTCACCCCCGCGCTGATCGACCAGCAGGCCTGGGGCTGGGGCGACGAGCACCGCGCCCAGCCGCTCGTCGTCTCGATCACCCAGACCACCGAGCTCGGCACCGCGTACAGCATCGAGGAGGTGCGGGCCATCGCCGACCACGCGCACGCGAACGGCATGACCCTGCACATGGACGGCGCCCGCCTCTCCAATGCGGCCGCGGCGCTCGGCGTCCCGTTCCGCGCGTTCACGCGCGACGCCGGCGTCGACGTGCTGAGCTTCGGCGGCACCAAGAACGGGATGATGTACGGCGAGTGCATCGTCGTGCTCAACCCCGAGGCATCCGCCGGCCTGGTCTACCTGCGCAAGCTCAACATGCAGCTCGCCTCGAAGATGCGGTTCATCTCGGCACAGCTGATCGCGCTGCTCGACGGCGACCTCTGGCTCCGGAACGCCGGCCACGCGAACGCCATGGCCACGAAACTGCGAACCGCCCTCGACGACGGCATCGCGGACGGCTCGATCACAGGCGTCTCCTTCAGCCAGCCCACCCAGTCCAATGCCGTGTTCGCGGTGCTGCCGCCCGGCGTCGCCGACAGCCTGCGGGAGGCGTTCCGTTTCTACGACTGGAACCCGGCGACCGGCGAGGTGCGCTGGATGTGCGGCTTCGACACGGAGGAGGCCGACATCGACGCCTTCGTCGCCGCCCTCAAGGTCGAACTCGGGTCGGCTCGCGCGCTCGCGAGCGACCGGGACACCGTGCAAACCCCCGAACCGGCCGAACGATGAACGCCTTCGCCAACAAGCCCTGGCTCGGCTCGTACGCCCCCGGGGTGCCGAACACCATCCCGGCCCCCTCCGACACCCTCGTCGGCATGATCGAGGCCTCCTGCCGGCTCTACGCCGACGCGATCGCGCTCGACTTCTTCGGCGGCACCACGAGCTACACCCAGCTCGGGGAGCAGATCTCGCGCGTTGCGAACGGGCTGATGCGCCTCGGCGTGAAGCCCGGCGACCGGGTCGCTCTCGTGCTGCCCAACTGCCCCCAGCACGTGGTCGCGTTCTACGCCGTGCTGCGCCTCGGCGCGATCGTCGTCGAGCACAACCCGCTCTACACCGAGCGCGAGCTGCGGCACCAGTTCGAAGACCACGGCGCCCGGGTCGCGATCGTCTGGGACAAGGTCTACGCGACCGTGCGCGACTTCCCGGCCGACCTGGGACTCCGCACCGTCGTCGCCGTCGACCTCACGGATGCGATGCCGCTGGTCAAGCGCATCGCCCTGCGGTTGCCGATCAAGCAGGCCCGGTCCTCGCGAGACGCACTCACCGTCTCCGAGCTGCCGAAGGACGCCATCGAGTGGTCCTCCCTCGTGCGCGCCCGCAAGCTCCGCCACAACCACCCGCGACCGGCCCTCGGCGACACCGCGGTTCTGCAGTACACCAGCGGCACGACCGGCACCCCGAAGGGCGCGATCCTCACCCACTCGAACCTGCGGGCCAACGCGCTCCAGGGCGAGGCGTGGGTGCCCGGTCTCACCCCCGGCCAGGAGGTCTTCTACGCCGTCCTGCCGATGTTCCACGCCTACGGCCTCACCCTCTGCCTCACCTTCGCGATGGCGACAGGGGCCCGGCTCGTACTGTTCCCGAAGTTCGATGAGAACCTGCTGCTGGACGCCGCGAAGCACACTCCGCCGACCTTCCTTCCCGCGGTCCCGCCGATCTACGACCGGCTGGTCACCGCTGCCGAGAAACGGAACGTGAGCCTGCGGAGCATCCGCTTCTCGATCTCTGGCGCGATGAGCCTGCCCGTCTCGATCGTCGAACGCTGGGAGTCCGCCACCGGCGGGCTCCTCGTCGAGGGGTACGGCATGACCGAGGCCTCGCCGATCGCCATCGGAAACCCGATCGGCCCGAGCCGCCGCCCAGGTACCGTTGGAGTGCCGTTCCCGAGCACAGAGATCCGCGTCGTCGACCCGAAGGACCCGTCGATCGACCGCGGTGTCGAGGAAGAGGGCGAGTTGCTCGTCCGCGGCCCGCAGGTCTTCTCCGGTTACTGGGACCAGCCGAGCGAGACCGCCAAGGTGCTCCTCGAGGGCGGCTGGCTCCGCACCGGCGACATCGTGCGCGTCTCCGCCGACGGCTTCGTCACCATCGTCGACCGCATCAAGGAACTCATCATCACGGGCGGGTTCAACGTGTCGCCGTCCGAGGTCGAAGCCGCTCTGCTCTCACACCCCAACGTCGCCGACGCCGCCGTCGTGGGCATCGCGAGCAAGAACGGCGGCGAGGACGTCGTCGCCGCGATCGTGCTCACCGACGGCGCCGCGCTCGACGTCGACGCCCTGCGTGAGTACTGCCGCACCCGGCTCTCGGCGTACAAGGTGCCGCGGCGCATCGTCGAGGTCGAGGAGCTCCCCCGCTCGATGATGGGCAAGGTGCTGCGCCGCCAGGTGCGGGACAACCTCATCGCCGCCACCCCCGCCTAACGCCCGCCCCACCCGCCACCCGGCCCGGCCCAACCCGCGAAAGCGGGTGAATCGTCGTTATCCCGCGCTGAGACCGACGATTCACCCGCTTTCGCGACACAAAGCGACACACGGCCGCGCAGTATGCGTGTGCATGGAATAACGACGCGGCGCTCGCGCGTTGAAGAGAGCGGGTCAACGTTGCCCCGGACACCCACACGCTCCAGACGAAAGACGGGCACATGACCCTCATCACCGACACCCTCAGCCGCGCCGCCGACACGACGTCGCCCCTTCTCCCCGCGCTCTCCGGACGATGGAGCCCGCGCGGCTTCGACCCGACCGCGGTCATCGACGAGACGACCCTCACAACGCTTCTCGAGGCCGCCCGCTGGGCCCCGTCCGCGAGCAACATCCAGCCGGCCCGCTTCATCGTCGCGCGCCGCGGCACCGCGAGCTTCGCCAAGGTATACGAGGGCCTGATGGGCTTCAACAAGTCCTGGGCGGATGCCGCGTCCGTGCTCATCGTGAACATCGCGCATCTGCCGATCGACGAGACCCGCGAGAACCCGTGGGCCCGCTACGACCTCGGCCAGGCGGTCGCGCACCTCACCATCCAGGCCCAGGAAGAGGGGCTGTACACCCACCAGCTCGGCGGCATCGACGGCGCGGCGATCGCCGAGGCCTTCGGCCTCACGTCCGACCTCGCCGTCGTCTCGGTGACCGTCCTCGGTGTCCTCGGTGACGTCGACGCCCTCTCCCCCGAGCTCTACGCCCGTGAGATCGCGCCGCGCACCCGCAAGCCCCTCACCGAGCTCCTGCTCGCCAACGACTGACCCACCCCGCTTCCCCCGCGAGAGTACGAAAAAGGCCCCTTCACGCGAAGCGAAGGGGCCTTTTTCGTACTCTCGCGGCCAGGAACGCTGCGAGCGGCGGGTTCCGGGCGGGTTAGGGGCGGAGGAGGACCTTGATCGCGCGGCGCTCGTCCATCGCGGCGTACGCCTCGGCGACGTCGGCGAGCGGCAGCTCCAGGTCGAAGACACGGCCCGGGTTGATCGCCCCGGAGAGCACCTCCGGCAGCAGTTCCTCGATGTAGCCGCGCACGGATGCGACACCGCCGTTGATCCCGACATTGCGGCCGAAGAGGGGCTGCATGGCAATCGGGCCACCGGTGGGCACGCCCACGTAACCGACCATTCCGCCGGGTCGGGCCGATGCGACAGCTTGCTCCATCGATTCCTTGGTTCCGACGCACTCGAGCACGAAGTCCGCGCCGATGCCGTCGAACATCTCGTGGATCTTCGCGACGCCCTCGGCGCCACGCTCCTCGACGATGTCAGTCGCGCCGAATTCGCGCGCGACGACCTGCCGCGAGGCGTGCCGGGACATGGCGACGATCCGTGAGGCCCCGAGGCGCTTCGCGGCGAGGATCGCACACAGGCCCACGGCGCCGTCACCCACGACGACGACGGTGCTGCCCGGGGTCACTCCCGCGGAGACCGCGGCGTGGTGCCCGGTGCCCATCACATCTGCGAGGGTCAGCAGGCCCGGGATCTGGGCATCCGTCGGCTGGGACGGTGTCGCGACGAGGGAACCGTCCGCGTGCGGCACGCGGACGCGCTCGCCCTGGGCGCCGTCGGCGAAGCCGCCGAGCCGGTCGTCAGCACCCCACCAGCCGCCGTGCAGGCAGGAGGTGCTCACGCCGTTCCGGCAGTTGATACACGTGTTGTCGCAGTCGTAGAACGGCGCGATGACGAAGTCGCCGACCTTGATCGTGGTGACGTCTGCGCCGATTTCCTCGACAACGCCGACGAATTCGTGGCCGATCCGGTGCGGCTCCTTGGTCGGCTGCACGCCGCGGTACGGCCACAGGTCGGAGCCGCACACGCAGGCTGCGACGACGCGCACGATCGCGTCACCGCCGGTCGAGAGAATCGGGTCGGGTACTTCTTCGAGGCGGATGTCCCGCTCGCCATAGATCACAGTTGCACGCATGCTCCGAGCCTAGTTCCCGACCTCGCCGGCACGCCGTCGCCCAGCCCCCGTTCCGCTGACCGCGAAAGCGGGTGAATCGTCGGTTTCAGGGTGCGAAAACGACGCCTCACCCGCTCTCGCGATGATACGGGCCGGCGCTCTAGAGGTCGGCCTCGTCGAGCGGATGCGGCGGCACCGGCACAGCGGGCGCAGGCGCGACCGTGAGGGAGTCGCCATCGGCCGCGAGGTCCACGAGCACGGTGTCACCGTCGCGCACCTTGCCGGAGAGGATCGCGGTCGCGAGCCGGTCGTCGATCTCGGTCTGCATGAGCCGCCGCAGTGGGCGGGCGCCGTACATCGGGTCGTAGCCGCGTTCGGAGAGCCAGGTGCGCGCCCGCGGCGTCACGGCCAGTTCGAGGCGGCGCTCCACGAGGCGCTTCTCGAGCCGGTCGATCATGAGCTCCACGATCTGGCCGAGGTCCTCCATCGACAGCGACTGGAAGACGACGATGTCGTCGAGCCGGTTCACGAATTCCGGCTTGAAGGTCTGCCGCACGAGCAGCTGCACGGCTTCCTCCTTTTGCTCGGTGCTGAGCGTCGGGTCGATCAGGAACGCCGAGCCGAGGTTCGACGTCAGCACGAGGATGGTGTTGCGGAAGTCGACGGTGCGGCCCTGGCCGTCGGTGAGGCGCCCGTCGTCGAGCACCTGCAGCAGCACGTCGAAGATCTCGGGATGCGCCTTCTCGACCTCGTCGAACAGGATCACCGAATACGGGCGCCGGCGCACCGCCTCGGTGAGCTGCCCGCCCTGCTCGTAGCCGACGTAGCCGGGAGGCGCCCCGACCAGGCGGGACACCGAGAACTTCTCGCCGTACTCGCTCATGTCGATGCGGATCATGGCCTTCTCGTCGTCGAAGAGGAACTCGGCGAGCGCCTTGGCGAGCTCGGTCTTGCCCACGCCGGTCGGTCCGAGGAACAGGAACGAGCCGGTCGGCCGGTCGGGGTCGGAGATGCCGGCCCGGCTGCGACGCACCGCGTCTGCGACCGCGCGCACGGCGCGCTTCTGGCCGATCAGCCGATGCGCGAGCTCGCCCTCGAGGTTGAGCAGCTTCTCGGTCTCGCCCTGGAGCAGGCGACCGACGGGAATACCCGTCCACATCGCGACGACGGCAGCGATGTCCTCCGCGGTGACCTGGTCGTTGACCATCCGCGGTCCGTCGGACTCTGCCTGCTCGGCGGCGGCGAGTTCGCGTTCCATCACGGGGATGTCGCCGTAGAGCAGCCGGGAGGCGCGTTCGAGGTTGCCCTCGCGCTGGGCCCGCTCCGATTCACTCCGCGCGGTGTCGAGTCGGGTCTTGAGCTCGCCGACCCGGTTGAGCGAGGCGCGTTCCTTGTCCCACCGGGCCTGCAGTCCCTTCAGGGTGTCCTCACGTTCGAGCAGGTCGGCCCGCAGCTTCTCGAGCCTCTGGCGGGAGGCGTCGTCCTTCTCCTTCTTGAGGGCCAGCTCCTCGAGCTTGAGCCGGTCGACGCTGCGGCGCAGCTCGTCGATCTCGACGGGGGCGGAATCGATCTCCATCCGCAACCGGCTCGCGGCCTCGTCGATCAGGTCGATGGCCTTGTCCGGCAGCTGACGGGCGGTGATGTACCGGTTCGAGAGGGACGCGGCCGCGACGAGAGCGGCATCCGCGATCGACACCTTGTGGTGCGCCTCGTAGCGCTCCTTGAGGCCGCGCAGGATCGCGACCGTGTCCTCCACGCTCGGCTCGTCGACGAGCACCGGCTGGAAGCGCCGCTCGAGGGCGGCGTCCTTCTCGATGAACTCGCGGTATTCGTTGAGCGTCGTCGCTCCGATCAGGCGCAGTTCGCCGCGGGCGAGCATCGGCTTGAGCATGTTGGATGCCGCGACAGAGCCCTCCCCGCCGCCCGCACCCATCAGGGTGTGCAGTTCGTCGACGAAGGTGATGATCTGACCCTCGGCGTCGTTGATCTCCTTGAGCACGGCCTTCAGCCGCTCCTCGAACTCGCCGCGGTACTTCGCCCCGGCCACGAGGGCGGCGAGGTCGAGCGCCACGAGCTGCTTGCCCTTGAGTGAGTCGGCCACGTCGCCGGCCACGATCCGCTGGGCGAGACCCTCGACAACGGCGGTCTTCCCGACACCGGGTTCGCCGATCAGCACCGGGTTGTTCTTGGTGCGGCGGGTGAGCACCTGGCTCACGCGGCGAATCTCGGCGTCCCGCCCGATCACGGGGTCGAGCTTGCCGCTCTTCGCGATCTCGGTGAGGTTCACGCCGTACTTCTCGAGCGCAGACTTCGCCTCTTCCTGGGGCGGCTGCTGGCCTGCTTGCATGGGAAGTTCCTCTCTCTCGTGCGACAGCCCGCCGACAAACAAAGCTGAGTCGCGTCGACTCAAGTTTAGAGGCTGGCGACGCTCGGCGCCAGCACTCGCGTCCGGCGGCACCGGTGCCATAATGACCGCAAACGGCGGCAGGCGACAGCGCCGCCGAGACACGCCTTCGATGATGAGGAGCCCCGATGACCTTCCATCCCCTCGACCCACTGACGGCCGATGAGTTCACCGCGGCCGCAGCCATCGTCGGCCGCGAGCGCGGTGTCGGACCGGGCTGGCGCTTCGCCTCGATCGAACTCGTCGAGCCGGGCCGGCACGCCAGGTCCGCCTTCGATCGTGCCGGTGCGGTGCCCGAGCGCCTCGCCCGGCTCGTCGTGCTGAACCGGGCCGAGAACAGCACCTGGGTGGCGGTCGTCTCCCTCAGCGCAGACGCCCTGCTCGACTGGACCACGGTGCCGGGCGTGCAGGCCAACTTCACGGTCGACGAGTGGGACGAAGCGGATGCGGCTCTCCGCGCGCACCCGGACGTCGTCGCCGCCCTCGCCAGCCGGGACATCACCGATCTCGACAACGTCTTCATCGACACCTGGACCTACGGTGACGCCGTCATCCCTGAGCGATTCCGGGGCAGGAGGATCGGCTGGTCCGACGTCTGGGTGCGCGCGGAGGCGGGCGCCAACCCCTATGCCGGACCGGTGAGCGGACTGCACTTCGTGATCGACGTCAACACGATGGAACTCCTCGACGTCGAGGACTCGTTCGCGGTCGACCGCCCGGCCGTGATGGGCGAATACGTGCCGCATCTCATCCCTCCTCGCATCCGCGATCTGAGCCGGCGGCCTCCGCTGAGGCCGCTCGACATCGTGCAGGCAGAGGGGCCGAGCTTCACCGTCACCGGCCACCGGGTCGAGTGGCAGAACTGGTCGCTCCGGGTCGGCTTCAACTACCGGGAGGGCATGACGCTGCACGAGGTGAGTTACCGGGACGGCGAGCGCGTCCGCCCGATCGCCAACCGGCTCTCCTTCGCCGAAATGGTCGTGCCCTACCGGGATCCGAGCGTCGATCATTTCCGTCGCACGGCTTTCGATATCGGCGAGTGGGGCCTGGGCTTCATGACGACCTCACTCGAACTGGGCTGCGATTGCCTCGGCGAGATCCGCTACCTCGACGCCGTGCTGCACAACAGCGCCGGCGAACCATACTCGATTCCCAACGCCATCTGCATCCACGAAGAGGACAACGCCGTGCTCTGGAAGCACGTCGACCACGATGGCGGATCGGAGGTACGGCGGATGCGTCGCCTCGTCGTCTCCTTCCACGTCACCGTCGCGAACTACGAATACCTCGTCTACTGGCGCTTCTACCAGGACGGCAATATGGAGTGCGAGGTGCGCGCGACCGGGATCATGGTCGTCACGAGCCTCGACGCGGGCCACCCGCATCCGAACGGCACCCTTGTGGACACCCGCACATACGCCCCCTTCCACCAGCACTTCATCGTCGCCCGGATGGACCTCGACATCGACGGGACCGAGAACACGGTGTTCCGCTCCGAGACGCGCGTCGAGCCGATCGACGAAGCGAATCCGCTCGGCCTCGCCCTCACCCAGCGGAACACGCCGATCGAGACCGAGGGCTTCGACGACTATGACTGGGCCACCCAACGCAGCTGGAAGGTCGTGAACGAGGCGACGTTGAACGGGCTCGGCACCCCGGTGTCGTACAAGCTCGTTCCGGGCGGCGCCATTCCCTCGTTCTTCGACCCCTCCTCGCCGGTGTTCCAGCGCGCCCAGGTGATCGGGCACACGGTGTGGGTCACCCCCGGAGACGAGACGCAGCGCTGGCCCTGCGGCGAGTTCGTCAACCAGAGCGCGGTCGACCACGGCCTGCCCGAGTGGACCCGCGCCGGGCGGCCGGTGCGGAACACCGACATCGTGCTCTGGTACGTCTTCGGCATCCACCACATCACCCGCCCCGAGGAGTGGCCCGTCATGCCGGCCGACACCGTGTCATTCTGGCTCAAGCCGGTCGGCTTCTTCGACCGCAACCCCTCCCTCGACGTGCAGCCGGGTGCCGCAGGACACGCGCACGGACATGAGCATCACGACCAGCACTGACCAGCACTGACCAGCACTGACCAGCGTTGAGCAGCACCGAGCAGCACCGGCCACGAAGCGCACAGACCAGCCCCACCGACATTTCACCGAGAACCCAGGGAGATCCAGCGTGACCAGGACAGCGAACTACGTCGTCGCCTACGAAGCGACCGATCGCGGCAATGATGCCATCGAACTCGGGGTCGCCCTCGCCCGGCTGACCGGAGCCGAGCTGCGGCTGTGCCTCGTGCTGCCGCACTCCACTATCGCGCCCTCCCGGCTGCGCGCCTCCGGCTCCGACTTCGAGGCGCTCCTCGAACAGCAGGGCCTCGAGTGGCTCGCCGGCGCCGCGGCGAGAGTGCCGGCCGACGTCGTGGCCACGACGCACCTGATCTGGGCGGATGCGACCTCCGACGGGCTGCTGAGGGCCGTCACGGAATTCGACTCCGACCGGATCGTCGTCGGAGCCTCACGCCACGGCATCCGCGGTCGCTACACGATCGGCAGTGTCGCAAACGCCCTCCTGCACGCCTCGCCCGTACCCGTCGCCCTCGCGCCGCACGGGTACCTCGCCCCGGCGCAGATCTCCCGGATCACCTGCGCGATCGGAACCCGGCCCGGCTGGTCGACTCTCCTCGATTCGCTGCTGGCGTTCACGGAGGGCCTCAGCGTTGACGTGCGCTTCCTCACCCTCGTCGAGGTCGACTCCCGGCGCGCCCAGCACGGCGAGTCGACGCCCGCTGTCGAGGCGGCCCGGACCGCGGAGAGCACGGCGCATCTCGAATCGGTGCTCGAGTATTACTCGACGCGATCGTCTGCTCCGGGCGCCATCACGACCGAGGTCGCCGTCGGCGAGAACGTGGAGTCCGCGGTGGAGGCCATCGAGTGGCGAACGGACGAAGTCGCCTTCGTCGGTTCGAGCCGCCTCGCCCAGCCGACCACGATCTTCCTCGGCATCACCGCCCACCGGATGCTCAACGCCCTTCCGGTGCCGCTCGTCGTCGTCCCCACCGGCGCCGCCGCCCGCCTCGCCCGCTGAGCGGCAGCGGAGGCCGCCGCCGCCTCCGCTGCCGGCCACACCGTGGGAGAATGGGGTTCGACCTTCTAAGGAACCCTCTTCCCCCTTATGGCTCACTCTCTCAGCTCACACGAGATCGCCCTCCTCGTCGGAAGCCAGGCCTTTTCGCGCGGTGAACGTTATGCACGCAACGGCCACGTCCTGTCCGAAGTCTGGGACGACTCGGGCACCAGACTCATCGGAAAGGTCCGGGGCACCGGACGCACGCCGTACACGGTGACCATCTCGTTCATCCTGAATCCCGCCGGTGTCGCGGTGCGCGCGACCGGGCTCTGCACCTGCCCGATGCGGAGCAACTGCAAGCATGTCGCCGCCTTGCTCGTCACGAGCCGGAACGGCGGGAATCCGGGCTCGATCGAGGCCGACGAGGCCGACGTCGACCGCTTCCGCAGGCGGTCCGCGCCGCCGGCCCTGTATGCAGTCCAGTCCCCCGCAGCAGCATCCGCAGCGCCCGCCCCGACCGTCCCGCGCTGGCGCAGCGCGCTCGGCGGCCTGCCCACACCCGGAGAGACGGCCGCGCGGACAGGGACGGAACTCGCGTTGCAGTTCCAGGTGCTCGCCCCGGTCAACTCCCGGTTCCAGTCCGGTGGACGGCACCTCGCCGCCCGGCCGATGCTGCTCGGCAAGCAGGGCCGCTGGATCCGCGGCGCCCTGACCTGGGACAACATCGCCCAGACCGCAGGCACCGCCCAGCGCGCCCAACGGCGGGTGCTCTCCGCGCTCTACGCCCTGCACCTCGCCGGACGCCCGTACTACGGCTCGGCGACGCAGTGGATCCAGCTCGACGACTTCCCGGACCGGGCGCTCTGGGGCCTGCTCGAGGAGGCGACGGCCGCCGGCATCCCGCTCATCTCCACCTCGGGCGCCCAGGATCCCGTGCGCATCGCCGATCGTCCCGCATCACTCGAGCTCGACATCCGCCGCACACCCGGCGGCCTCGCGCTCACCCCCACCGTCGTACTCGACGAGCACCGGCTGCCCGGCGGCCGGTTCGGTTTCACGGGCGACCCGGCGCACGGCATCTACACCTGGCAGGATGCCCCGGCCGGGGACCCGACCGGAGGCAGGCTCACCCTCGCGCCGCTCGCTGTCGAGGTCAGCAGGGAGCTGCGGAACCTCGCCGCCACCGGCCAGTCCATCGACGTGCCCACCGCCGACGAGCCCGACTTCCTCGCCGAGTTCTACCCGTACCTCCGCGACCGTGCGCGCGTCACGAGCCGCGACGACTCGTTCGAGCTGCCCGAAAGCCCGCGCCCCGAGCTCACGCTCACGATCAGCCACCAGGCGGATGCGCGCATCGCTCTGAACTGGGCGTGGCGCTACCAGGCGGGCCCGGCCGCCACCAGCACCGGCACCAGCACCAGCACCGAAACCCCAGCAGGGGAATACGACCTCGAACTGCGGCCGGCTCCGGGAGAGCACCGCTACCGGGACTCCGCCGCCGAGGCACGGATCCTCCGCTCCGTCGACGAACTGCTCGCACCCCTCACCGAGCTCGCCCCGCGGCGCGGCGGGGTGCCCCGGCTGTCCGGGCACTCCGAACTCACCGGCGCCGGCATGATCGACTTCCTCGAGGGGGTCGTGCCGCGGCTCGAAGTACTCCCCGACGTCGTCGTCGTGCAGAGCGGCGTCGTGGTCGACTACCGGGCGGCGGACACCGCCCCGGTGATCAGCGTCGGCACGAGCGAGCGCCTCGACGACCGGGACTGGTTCAATCTCGCGGTGTCCGTCTCGATCGACGGAGAGGACGTGCCCTTCGACGTGCTGTTCCGGGCCCTCGCGACCGGCCAGGACATCCTCATCCTCCCGAGCGGCACGTACTTCAGCCTCGACCGGCCCGAACTGCACACCCTGCGCCGCCTGATCGAGGAAGCCCGCAGCCTGCAGGAACCATCCGCGACCTCCCTCGGCATCAGCCCCTTCCAGGCCGACCTCTGGGAGGAACTGCAGGAACTCGGCGTCGTGACAAGCCAGGCCGCCGGCTGGCGCGACATCGTCGCCGGGCTCACCGACGTGGAACGGGTACCGACGCTCCCGCTGCCGGACGGCGTGCACGCGACACTCCGCAGTTACCAGCAGTCCGGCTTCGAATGGCTCGGCTTCCTTCACGACCACCGGCTCGGCGGGATCCTGGCCGACGACATGGGGCTCGGTAAGACCCTGCAGGCGATCGCCCTGATCAGCCGCGCGGTGGCCGCACGCGACAGCGACGCACCCGCGCACCCGTTCCTCGTCGTCGCTCCCACGAGCGTCGTCTCGAACTGGGCTGCGGAGTGCGCGAGATTCGCGCCGGGCCTGCGCGTCGCATCCGTCACGGAGACCTCGCGCAAACGGGCGACGGGCATCGCAGCCCTCCATGCCGAAGCGGATGTCGTGATCACCTCGTACACGCTGTTCCGCCTCGACTTCGACGAGTACAACGCGGTGCCGTGGGCCGGTCTCCTGCTCGACGAGGCCCAGTTCGTGAAGAACCGCGCATCCAGGGCCTACCAATGCGCCCGGCGCCTCGACACACCGTTCAAGCTCGCGATCACCGGCACCCCGCTCGAGAACAATCTGATGGAGTTCTGGTCGCTGCTGTCGATCACTGCGCCCGGCCTGTTCCCGAGCCCCACCCGCTTCGCGGACTACTACCAGAAGCCCATCGAACGGGATGCGAACGACGAACGGCTCGCCCAGCTGCGCCGCCGCATCCGCCCGTTCATGCTGCGCCGCACCAAGGAGGAGGTCGCCGGTGACCTGCCGAGCAAGCAGGAGCAGGTGCTCGAGCTCACCCTGAACCCCCGGCACCGGGCCGTCTACGACACCCATCTGGCCCGGGAACGGCAGAAGGTGCTCGGCCTGATCGAGAACCTGAACGCGAACCGTTTCGAGATCTTCCGCTCCCTCACGATGCTCCGCCAGCTCAGCCTCGACGCGGGCCTCTACGACGCCAAGTACGACGGGATCCCCTCCACCAAGCTCGACGCGCTCCTCGAACTGCTCGAAGACATCGTCGCCGGCGGGCACCGCACCCTCATTTTCAGCCAGTTCACCCAGTACCTCGGCCGGGCCCGCAACCGGCTCGAAGCCGCCGGCATCAGCTACTCCTACCTCGACGGCAAGACCCGCAACCGGGCTGCGGTGATCGACGAGTTCAAGACCGGTACCAATTCGGTGTTCCTGATCAGCCTCAAGGCCGGAGGCTTCGGGCTCAACCTGACCGAGGCCGACTACGCCATCCTGCTCGACCCCTGGTGGAACCCCGCGACCGAGGCGCAGGCCGTCGACCGGATGCACCGGATCGGCCAGACCAAGAATGTGTTCGTCTACCGGCTCGTCGCGAAGAACACGATCGAGGAGAAGGTCATGGCGCTCAAGGCCACCAAGGCACGCCTCTTCGACAGCGTGCTCTCCGCCGACGGCGCCAGGGGAACCGCGCTCACGGCCGCGGACATCCGCGAACTGCTCGCCTGACCGCCATCAGGCTGTGAGCTCTCTCAGCAGGAAGGGCCGGTAACCGGGCAGAACTGTCTTGCAACCCAGCGCACAAACCTATAATTTGGATGAAGTCTGCCCTCCCGGGCTTTTGGCCGTCTGCAGAGGTGAGTGAAATGTCCTACATTCTTGACCAGGTCGACCACCGGGTCCGACGCGTTCTCACGCCCGCCCGCCGCCTGTGGCTGGAAACCCCCCGCACCCTCGTGATCGGCTTCATCGCCATCCACGTCGTCTTCCTCCTGGCCCTCCTCCCCGCGATCCTGACCGGCAATGTCCTCGGCGACCTGCCCCTCTACCGCACCTGGGCCCAGCAGGGCCTCGTGCACCACGTCTGGATGGGCATCAACGTCGAGTGGGTCTACCCGATCGGCGCCCTGTTCCCGATCGTGTTCGCCGGCCTCGGCGGTCCGCTGTTGTACCAGCTGATGTGGTTCCTGATGACGGCCGCGCTGAACGCCCTGGCCGTCATGGTGCTCACGGATGCCGGCCGCAAGATCAGCGGCTACCGTTCCGCCTGGTTCTTCCTCGTGATCAGCTTCGTCCTGAGCCCCGTCGGCCTGCTCCGGCTCGAGGGCCTCACCGCCCCGCTCGTGATCATGGGTCTCGTCCTGCTCGCCCGTCGCCCGATCGTGGCCACAGCACTGCTCACCATCGCCACCTGGGTGAAGGTCTGGCCGGCGGCCGTCGTTGTCGCCGTCGTTGTCGCGTCCCGGCGTCGCATCACGGTGATCCTCACGGGCATCGCGGTCACGGCCGGCGTCGTCGGCACTGTCTTCGCTCTCGGCGGACTCAAGTACATCACCGGCTTCGTCACGATGCAGTCCGACCGGGCTATGCAGCTCGAAGCGCCGATCACGACCCCCTGGGTCTGGCTCGCCGCCCTCGGCCACCCGAACACGTTCATCTACCAGAACTACGCGATCGCCACCCGCGAGGTCAGCGGACCCGGCACAACGCTCGTCGCCTCCCTGATGAATCCGCTGATGTTCATCGCCATGGGGGCGATCGTCACGCTCATGCTGGTCGCGTTGCGCCGTCACCACGACGTCTCGCAGCTCCTGCTCGTCGGGTCGCTCGCGCTCGTCGGCGCCTTCATCATCTTCAACAAGGTCGGGTCCCCTCAGTACATGCTGTGGCTCGCGCCCGTCGTCATCGTCGGAGTCAGCCACAGCTGGCACGCCTGGCGTGCGCCGGCGTACATGATGGTCGCCATCGGCGTTCTGACCACGCTGATCTTCCCGGTGTTCTACATGCCCCTCGTCAACGGCGACCTGTCGGCGCTCGTGCTGCTGACGGCGCGCAACGGCCTCCTGATCGTGATGTTCGGCTGGTCTCTCGTCACGCTGTGGAGCATGGTCGTGGCTCCCGTCACCTCGCCCGCACTGCTCTCCCGCCGCCTGGCCGCGAGCAACTCGCGTAGCGTCGCCGCCTGACCCGGCGTCAACCCGCGCAGTCTCCACCCGCCCAGAGCCGGGCGTAGCCCTGCCGTGCGTCGCAGGCGTTCGGGCAGGGTCCGGGCCGCCTGGGCGATTCCCGGTTGGGTCCCCGGCCGGGGGACAATGGAGTAGTGACTTCACCAACGACCTTCGCCCTTATCCGCCACGGCCAGACCGACTGGAATGCCGCCATGCGGATCCAGGGTCTGTCGGACATCCCGCTGAACGACACCGGGCGCGCGCAGGCCGCCGAGGCGGTCGGCCACCTGGCGGACTACGACTGGGACTTCATTGTTTCCTCGACCCTGTCCCGGGCCGCGGAAACCGCCGACCTCATTGCGGACGGCCTCGGCCTCACGGTGACCCGCCGCATCCCGGAGATCGTGGAACGCAACTACGGTCCCGCGGAGGGCCTGAGCGCCGGCCCTGAGCTCGACGCCCTGCGCATCGATGGCGGTCCGACCGGCAACGGCGGCTTCATCGGCGCGGAGTCCGAAGCGGATGTCGCCGCGCGCGGCCTCGAGGCCTTGCGTGAGCTCGCCGTGGCGCACCCCGGGGCCCGGATCATCGTCGTCTCCCACGGCACGCTGATCCGCCTGACCCTGATGAAGGCCCTCGGCGAGTTCGTCGGCACCATCACCAACGCGGCCCTGACCGTCGCCAGCCTGGACGACACCGACTGGTCGCTCCAGGTACTCAACGGCGAGGTCCTGACGGCAACAGACGACCTCGACAACGACCTGGACGCCCTCGACGCCGTCCCCGCCCGCTGACCCCTGACCCCTGACCGCTCCCGTTGACCTCCGCGGGTGGCGCGCCAGTTGCGCTGTTACGCGCCCGGCGTGCCTGGGGCGTAGCGGCGCTGGTGTCGTGCGGGGCCAGTGCAGGGCGGGGCCAGTGCAAGGCTGCGAGGCTGGCTGATGCATGTGGGTTAAAGCAGAAAAGCCACCCCGTGGGGTGGCTTTTCTGGTGTTTCTAAGTTAAGTCCGGCGGTGTCCTACTCTCCCACAGGGTCTCCCCTGCAGTACCATCGGCGCTGAGAGTCTTAGCTTCCGGGTTCGGAATGTGACCGGGCGTTTCCCTCTCGCTATAGCCGCCGAAACATCTTTCGATGG